>NZ_CAXBOV010000042.1:0-19086 GCF_963977355.1 uncultured Halopseudomonas sp.
AAGTGGCTGAGCCGGTTGCCCAAGGCGGGGCCCTGGACTCTGGCCATTCGAGAAGTGCTCGCGCTGATATTGCTGGCCGCCGCCGTCTTTTTCAGCGCGAGCCTGGTGCCCAAAGCGGTATACCCCTGGCTGTGGTGGGCCTGGCTGGCGCTGGTGCTGGTCTGGGGTCTCCGTCGTTTCGTTCAGGGGAGCGGTGCCGTTCGCGTGATCACTGCAACGGCGACAGGCCTTGCCCTTGCGGTGACAGTGGTATTCGCATCTCCGTTGGGCAGCGGCGAAGACGAACTTGTCTGGCAGCCCTACTCCGCAGAACTCCTGGCGGACACAAAAGCCCGGGACACACCGTATTTGCTGGAGTTCACTGCCGATTGGTGCATCAACTGCAAGGTCCTGGAGCGCACCGTGTATAAAGAGCCCGCTGTGGCTGAAGCCGTAGCGCGGGCCGGCATGGTGCCGATTCAGGTTGATGTGACAGCAAGCGATCCCGAAAAAGACGCATTGTTAACCGCAACGGGAGGGCAGGCTTTACCTTTTGCGGCGATTTTTGACGCTGACGGCACCGTTGTCGCCCGTTTCACTGGGCTATTTGATACCGACAGCCTGGTCGAGGCGATCAACCGCACCGAGAACTCACAACGCTAGCTACTGGAGATGAACCATGACAACCCGAACCAAAGTATTGCTGACCGGCGTAGCGGTTTTTCTGATCGCGATCGCGGCGTTCACGTTGATCGGTACCAATTCCGGAAACGCTCCTGGCTCGGCCCAGACCGAACGAGCCAATTCCGACCCCCAGGCGCCAGTTGCCCGCACGGGGTTGGCAGATTCTTCCGATAAGGTCCGCCTCAATCTTGCGGAAGGCGGCAAAGCCCTGATAGGGGAGACCGGTGAAATTATTCTGACACTGGACATTGAATCGGGCTGGCACGTGAACGCCAACCCGGCCTCCATGGAGTTACTGATTCCCACCGTCGCCAGTTCTTCGGTCAACGGTCAGTCGCTTGACATCCCGACCCAGTACCCCCGCGGCAGGGTCAGTGACATCACACTGGGTGACACCGCCCTGGAGGTGTACGACGACGGTGCGAGTATCCGGCTGCTGCCAGACGAAAAACAGACCGCCGCGCTGAAAGAGGCAGGCAAGCTAGACATGACGGTACGGGTACAGGCCTGCAGTGACGAGGGCGTTTGCCTGGCACCAGCTGACCTGCCCGTTGCGCTGAATCTGGACGATATCAAGCCACAATAAACCGGGACTCCCTTCGGAAAACAACTCAAATGGAGAATGACTGTGAACAGTGTATTCAGAATTGCTGATTGCCATGGTTGCCCAGGTCAGCACCAATGCCATGGCCCATTCCATGGAAGATGTGGAGGCCTCGTTGAACGAGAAAGAGCGGTATGCCCAGTTTGTGGATCAGCCGGCCCCTGAATTTGATCTTACAGGCGTTGATGGCAATACCCTTGCCCTTGCCGACTTAAACGGCAAAACCGTTGTGCTTAACTTTCTCTACACGCGCTGTACCGAGGCCTGCCCTTTGCATATGAACCTGATCCGGCAGTTGCAAACCGGGGTTGAAGAAGAAGGGCTGAGTGAAGAGGTGGTGTTCATCACCATTGCCACGGACCGGGAAGATGTTGCAGGCACCCGGAGAAACATGCGTGCCTACGGCGAGAATTTCGATCTGAATCCCCGCAACTGGCAATTCCTCTACCGAGCCAGGATGGAACCACCTGAACTGACACCAGAACTTGCTAAAGCCTACGGCGTTCAGTTCAGGGATACGGGTGAGGGTGTACAGGTCCATGGTGTGGTAACCCACGTGATTGACCCGGAAGGGCAGATGCGGGCCCGGTTCCATGGATTGAAATTCAAGCCTGAACACCTGGTGACCTACCTGACGGCCATTGCCAAAGGCCCCAACGCGGCAGCCGATGATGGGTTCTGGGGCCGACTGCACGGGCGAATTGAAGAGCTGTTACAGAGTGAGTAACGCGTGGGGCACCATGCCGGCAACAAACCGACCACTGTAATCAGGAGTAATGTCCAATGAGTCACCAGCGCATATCTGCCGCCCGGGGAATCGCCGTAGTCCTTTTTGCGCTTGCTATTTCCATAGCCGCTCAAGTTATGGCTGCAGGGAAGGTTCCGAAGTCCGTGGGGCCCCAGGGGTTCCTGATCTGGGAGTCCCCTCGCACTCTGCCCGAGCTGGCTTTTGAAGACGAAAACGGCAGGCCGCTGACACTGGCTGACTTTAAGGGTAAGGCGATTTTGCTCAATATCTGGGCGACCTGGTGCGCACCCTGCCGTGAGGAAATGCCGACGCTTGACTCACTCCAGGCTAAACTGGGCGGCGAGCAATTTGAAGTGGTCGCGCTGTCCGTTGACCACGTAGGCATCAGCGTTGTTGAAAAATTCTACCGGGAAACAAGCATTCAGCATCTTCGCCAGTATATTGATCCGTCCACACTGGCGACCTCAACGCTAGGCATAGAAGGTGTTCCTACAACGCTGCTGCTTGATCATGACGGTCGCGAAATTGGCCGCCTGGTCGGTGCCGCGGAATGGGACAGCCCGGCCATGGTGGATTTGATGATCCGTGCCATTGACGGGATTCGGAACTGACCGAGGGTCACTCCGACTGAAAGTCTGTCTTTGCAGAGATGAGGCGATGACCAAACCAAAGACTTTATTGAACCCATGGCTCGGCTCCGTAGCGATAAAGCCAGGCATGGGCGCCTTCCATGGAGAGTCGGGAGACAATAAGCCCCATAAACATTGGGCTCATCAAATCGTGATCGGTTTAGACGCAAGCGTTGAAGTCATGTCCGGTGAAACACGGTGCGAGAGAAGGGGGTTGTGGATACCAGCTGGAGTTACCCATCAATTAAAACTGTCCAGGGTACTGTGTATTTACATCGATCCAAACCTTGATGTCTGCAATGCTTTACTGCCTTATATCAAAAACCCGTCGAAGCGATCCATCCGGGCACTCGAAGAGGATTTCATTACGGAGTGTTTGTCTCGCTTTACTGGCACCGAAAACCTGTTAATTGCACTGAAAGCTTTCGAGCGACAATACCGGGGTAGTAAGCCATCTGGTCCAAAGAGCAGGTTGAGCGACGTTTTAGAAGCATTGAATGCCGAAGCATCGGGAGGACGATCAGTCTCACGAGCCGAGTTGGCGAAAATGGTTTGCCTTTCTCCAAGCCATTTTTCCCACTGGTTTACCGAATGTACCGGTTTACCTTTGCGCAGCTATAGAAAATGGCTAAAGCTACTAACCGGGTTTGAGTTATCGCGCGAGATGTCACTTACTGATGCAGCAATTGCTTCGGGATTTTCTGATCAAGCCCATTTCTGCAGGTCTGTTACTGAGGCATTTGGCGTTTCCCCAACGGTTATTCAACGGCTTTTATCCAAATAATCAGCTCTTTCGTTCAATTTGGCTGCGTGCATCCGTGAGATGCTGAACGCTCTAGTTAGCGAGGACTGTTGGAATGATTCGTAACGTAATGTGGTTAGTTAGGCTTTTGTATTTGCCGTTGTTTTTGCTCGTGGGTAATGGTGTTGCTGTCTATCTCGTTGCCGAAGGTTTCAACGCCGGTTGGCTGGGGTTTTTGATCCTGGTGTTTATAGGGATTTCTTTCGCCACTGAAAGACTTATCCCCTATGATCGGGCGTTTAATGAGCCTCAACAGGATCAGCGGCGCGATATGCTCCATGCACTCATGAACGAGTCGCTTAATGTTATTGGCATAGCTGTACTCCCATTAATTGCAGGATTGCTCGTTTTGGCACCGATCTGGCCTTCCAGCTGGCCACTGGTTTTCCAATTGCTGTTGGCAATCCTCATTTCTGATATCGGTATCACCCTGGCGCATTTTGCGAGTCATCGCCTCCGGTTTCTGTGGCGCCTACATGCTGTTCATCACAGCGTAAAACGGTTGTACGGCTTTAATGGGCTTATGAAACATCCACTGCATCAATCTATAGAAACAGTTGCCGGAACGACACCATTGCTCATTATAGGAGTACCGCAGAATGTCCTGATGTTGTTGGTGGTTGCAGTTGTGCTCCAGTTGCTACTGCAACACTCGAATGTAGCGTATTTTACCGGACCGCTGAAAAAGGTTCTCGCAATCAACTCCGTACATCGTTTCCATCATTTGAATACGGCAAAAGAGGGTGATGTGAACTTCGGGCTTTTTACCACCTTGACTGATCGCTTTTTAGGCACGGCTTACTTCGATTCCGAGCGAACGATCGGCACTAAGGATCTCGGTATTGCTTCAGAGCCGAATTACCCAACGAACTACTGGCAGCAGTTGATGCAGCCTTTTCAACGAAACAAGACATGATGAAGTGCTTGCTCCATCTGCCGACTACTCAGGCTACGTGTTGCCGAAAAACTCTGCCAGGGAGCGGATGTTCAGCACCTACGCAAGTATCTTGATCTTTCCGCGCTGGCTACCCTAATACTGAGCATAAGTGCTTCAGGCTACTGCTGCATGTTTCCTTCGCTGAGCCCTTCGAGAACCCCGCAGGCCTCAATTTCCCGATCATCGTTACAACTTGCTCGCAGCGACACAAGTTGTTTCTCCAGTACCTGCAGATCGGTTATCTGAGACCGTACCTGAGCGATGTGATCATCAAGCAAGGTGTTGATGGCCCTGCAAGGCTGATGGGGCGCGCCCTGATAACGCTGTAACTCGTGAATTTCAGCGAGTGATAGCTCAAGTATTCTGCAGCGCCGGATGAAGGCCAGTCGCTCAACATGCCGTTCAGTGTAAATACGGTAGCCGTTGTCCTGACGATCCGGCGGTGGTAACAAGCCCTCTCGCTCATAGAAACGGATGGTCTGGGTGTCAACCCCTACGGACCGCGCCAACTGACCAATGCGCATCGGGTGTCTCCTCAACAAATGGTATCTGCTCTATTGACCTTATAGTGGCTATATGGTTTTAAATCATAATCCGACAATACTCAAGTGGAGCCGTATCATGAGTAAATCCTGTGAAGACGCCTGTGGCTGCGACGCAACGTCCGCCGAGGGTAACGCCGGGTCGGAGGCCTCTGAAGCGTCCGGCAACTGGATCAGTGTGTATACCGTACCGAAGATGGATTGTCCTTCGGAGGAACGGATGATTCGACTGGCCCTGAATGGTTTTGAAGACATTCGCGGGCTGTCCTTCGACCTGTCTGATCGGCGGTTGAAGGTTGTGCACGATGGCGAGGCTGAGCCTATCACCGCGAAGCTGGCGACCCTCGGGCTGGGAGCTTCGCTTCAGGAAACGGCCGCTGCCGACCCTGAATCAATCAAGGCGCTCGGGGGTACGGCTATCTCGGCCGAGCAGGAGTCGGGCACCCTGCGTTGGTTGCTCGGTATCAATGCTGTCCTGTTTGTGGTGGAAATGACGGCCGGCCTGATCGCGCACTCCACCGGTTTGATTGCAGAATCCCTGGACAATTTCGCCGACGCGGCCGTGTATGGGCTCGCCCTGTATGCGGTTGGGCACAGCGTGAAAATGCAGGTGCGTGCGGCGCATCTCGCGGGCGTACTCCAACTGATACTGGCTGTGGGCGTACTCGCAGAGGTGGTCAGGCGCTTTGTCTTCGGCAGTGAGCCTGAGTCGCTGGTAATGATTGGGGTTGCATTCGTCGCATTGATCGCCAACACCACCTGTCTGCTGCTGATATCCAAACATCGAGAGGGTGGGGCGCACATGAAGGCGAGCTGGATATTCTCAGCCAACGATGTGGTCATCAATCTGGGGGTCATTACCGCTGGCGCCCTGGTCGCGTGGACTGGCTCCAATTACCCGGACCTGATCATCGGCAGCATTGCGGGGATTATCGTACTCAACGGTGCCAGGCGCATCCTGGCGCTTAAGGGTTAAACAATGTCCATCGTTACCAAAAAACTCTTGCCGTATAGCCTGCTGGCGATTTCGGGCCTGATTGCGGCGTCTGATCAGGTTGTAAAATGGCTGGTCCAGCAGTCAATGGCGTATGGCGAATCGATTCCGGTGACCCCGTTCTTTAACTGGGTTCATGTCTGGAACACCGGCGCCGCATTCAGCCTGTTTGCCGATGGCGGAGGTTGGCAGCGATACTTTCTTATCACAGTCGCGGTAGTTGTCTCATTTGTACTGACCGGGCTGATTCTTCAGTGCCGCCGCAGGGGAGAAGCCATCGCGTACAGCCTTATTCTTGGCGGTGCCATGGGCAACCTGATTGACCGGATATTTCGTGGCTATGTTGTGGATTCCTTTGATGTCTATTGGCAATCCTGGCACTGGCCAGCCTTTAACCTTGCCGATATCGCCATTGTGCTGGGCACCGTGCTTTTCCTCTATGTCAGTTTTATACCCGAAAAATCGGGCACGAACGTCGAGCTCGATGGATCAGGCTAAAAAACATCTGACAAACGCCTTGACCTTAAAGTTGACTTTAAAGATATCGTCTGTACTGACAAACCGAGAACGACAGCCAAAGCAAAGGAGAATGAAACGATGACATTGCAACTTGGAGAAACCGCTCCCGATTTCACCGTCGCATCCACCGAAGGAAACATTCAGTTTCATGAGTGGTTGGGAGACGACTGGGCCGTGCTGTTTTCACACCCCGCCGACTACACCCCCGTCTGTACCACAGAGCTCGGCGCGTTCGCCAGGCGTAAGGACGAGTTCGCCAGTCGCGGAGTGAAGCTGATCGGGGTGTCTGTCGACCCGCTCGATTCCCATAACGACTGGGCGAAGGATATCGAGAAAACCCAGGGCACAGGGCTTAACTTTCCTCTCCTGGCAGACAAGGATCAGGTGGTTGCAGACCTTTACGGAATGATCCATCCAAAAGCCGACCCCAAAGTGACTGTTCGTACGGTATTCATTATTGATTCCGCGAAGAAAATCCGTCTGATGCTGACGTATCCACCCAGCACCGGGCGCAATCTGGACGAGATCCTGCGCGTTATTGACTCGCTCCAGCTAACCGACAACCATAAAGTGGCCACGCCGGTGGACTGGAAAAATGGCGAGGATGTGATCATCGTTCCGTCGCTCTCCAACGAAGAGGCCAAAAAACGCTTCCCTGAGGGATGGGATGAGCAGACACCGTATCTGCGCGTTACCCGCCAACCTGGCCGGAAGTGATAAGGCGTTCGCCAGCCGGTCGTGCGGCTGGCGAACGAAGCAATACCTGAGAACCCCTCATCGATAGGTTCGGTCATCGCCGAACCCTTAACCTACCCGAACAGGGTCCAGAAATGCTTACCTTGACAGTCCCTGAAGTTGGTCTATTCGCCTTACTGATTGCACTTTGCCTGTCGCTGCTTCAGGCGACCGTGCCCCTTCTGGGAGCCGCCACCCGGCGCCCGTTGTGGATGGCTTTCGCAGAGCCCATGGCGTGGGGGCAATTTGCCTTTCTGCTGGTTTCTTATGCCAGCCTGACCGCCAGTTTTCTTCTGGATGATTTCAGCGTGGACTATGTGGCCCGTAATTCGAACTCGATGCTGCCCTGGTACTACAAGTTCACCGCCGTCTGGGGATCTCATGAAGGCTCGGTGTTGTTGTGGAGTCTGATTCTCAGTGGCTGGGGCTTTGCCGTCAGTCTGTTTTCCCGCGAGTTGCCACGGGACATGCTGGCACGGGTTCTGGGTGTTCTGGGTGTCGTCAGCGCAGGGTTTCTGCTTTTTATCGTCGTTACGTCCAGCCCCTTCGAGCGCTTGCTGCCGGGCATACCAACCGACGGTGCCGATCTGAATCCGTTGTTGCAGGACGTCGGCCTCATCATCCATCCGCCGATGCTTTACATGGGTTATGTGGGTTTTTCAGTGGTCTTTGCTTTTGCCATCGCTGCGCTGATTGAGGGGCGTCTCGATGCGGCCTGGACGGGCTGGGTTCGGCCGTGGACCAACATTGCCTGGGCTTTTCTCACCCTCGGCATCGCTCTGGGTAGCTGGTGGGCCTACTATGAGCTGGGTTGGGGCGGCTGGTGGTTCTGGGATCCGGTGGAAAATGCATCGCTCCTGCCCTGGCTGAGCGGGACAGCGCTGATACATTCACTGGCGGTCACGGAAAAACGCGGCACGTTCAAGAGCTGGACGGCACTGCTGGCGATTTTCACGTTCTCACTCTCGTTACTGGGCACCTTCCTGGTGCGCTCAGGGGTACTGACCTCGGTTCATGCCTTTGCCAATGATCCATCTCGGGGGCTCTTCATTCTGGCGTTGCTGGGAATAACGGTCGGCGTCTCGCTTTTGATCTTTGCGCTACGGGCGCCGCGAATGAGCGCCAATGCGGGCTTTAGCTGGCTTTCCCGGGATGCTCTGTTGCTGATCAACAATATTTTGCTGGTCATCATGACGATCACGGTCCTGATGGGCACCCTGTACCCCTTGATCCTGGATGCACTCGGGCTGGGCAAGGTCAGTATCGGCGCGCCTTACTTTAATAGCCTGTTCGTGCCACTGACCGTCATGCTGTGTGCCTTTATGGGGCTGGGGCCGGTCTCACGCTGGAAGCAGATGCCCGGTCGGGAGCTGTTCCGGCGACTACTGGGGGCGGGCTTGGCCGCACTGGCGATTGCGATATCGATACCGTTTCTTTACAACGGCCAGTGGAATGTCGCCGTGGCGCTGGGGATGGTGGCGGCCCTGTGGGTAGTACTGGCGTTGGTGCGCGACCTGTTTGATAAAGTCCGCAATGCGTCCTCTGCGCTGTCCGGATTGCGTAAGTTGACCCCTTCATACTGGGGCATGGTGGTCGGCCACGTGGGCCTGGCCGTCACCATCGTGGGCGTGGTGATGGTGTCGAACTACGCCATGGAGCGTAATGTGCGGCTTGATATCGGTGAGCAGGTGAATCTGGGCGGGTACGATTTTACGCTGACCGAACTGGGCGAGCGTCGGGGGCCCAACTTCCTCGCCGATACGGCGACCATCGAGGTTGCCCGTGAAGGCCGGATTGTCACCACCCTGTACCCGGAGAAGCGCCTGTACATTGCCCGAGGGCAGCCGATGACCGAAGTCGCACTCGACCCCGGCCTGTTGCGGGACCTTTACGTGGCCATGGGGGAGGAACTGGACGACGGCAGCTGGGCAATGCGCCTACAGGTCAAGCCATTTGTACGCTGGCTTTGGCTGGGTGCGCTGCTGATGGCCTCCGGGGGCGTGCTGGCCGTGGCAGACCGTCGCTACCGTCGTCGCCGTGCAGTCGCCGCTAATGGGGAATCGATGAGGCCGACGCGCGAGGTCCGCGCATGATACGCCGACTGTTGCTGCTGCTTCCTTTTCTGGTATTCGTTGGCCTGGCCTTCTTTTTGTACCGGGGGCTTTCGCTGGATCCCAGTGCTCGCGAGTCAGCCCTGATAGGCCAGGCGTTTCCCGCGTTCACGCTCCCGACGCTGGAGGACCCTGATACCGAGGTGGATGAATCCCTGCTTCGCGGGCAGATATCTCTGGTCAATGTCTGGGCATCCTGGTGCCCGACCTGCAAGGAGGAAATGCCCCAGCTACTGGCGCTCTCCGAGCGCGGCATTCAGATGGTGGGCATCAACTATAAAGACGCCCGTGACCTGGGGCGACAGTTTCTCGAAGAGTTCGGAAAACCTTTCGAGGTCAACATCTTCGATCCTGCCGGTGACCTGGGTTTTGAAATTGGCGTGTATGGCGTACCCGAAACCTTCCTGGTCGACGCAGACGGTATCGTTCGATACAAGCACGTTGGGTACATAACGCCCGCCCAGGTGGATGAAGTCATGATGGAGGTAGAGAAATGGCGCTAACCCTGAAGATCCGTTGCTGTGTGGTCATCGTGCTTTTGATGGCCTCGTTCCAGTCGATGGCGGATACGGCAATTGATGCGCGTCATTTCGAGGATCCGGTGATGGCGGAGCGTTATCGCGACCTTACGGCGTCATTGCGGTGCCCTAAATGTGATGCTCAAGCCATCGACAGCTCCGATTCGCCGGTGGCGGCGGACATGCGGGAGCGGGTAGCGCTGATGCTTCATGAGGGGCGTGCGGATAAGGAAATTCTTGATTTCATGGCTAATCGTTTTGGCGAGTTCGTTCTTTACAATCCGCGCCTTGACGGGCGCACGTGGCTGCTTTGGGCATTGCCGGCAGCGCTGGTAGCAGGAGGCGCCCTGGTTGTGATTGCCTTTGTCCGGGCACGCAGGCACCGGCGAGTGCGGCCGCTCTCCGAGGAGGAGCGTGCCCGCCTGTCCTCTTTGATTCATCGTCATCGTGAGAGGTCGGAATGACTATGCTCTGGTTAAGTATCGGCACACTGTTGCTTATAGCGCTGTGGTTCCTGAGTCTACCGTTACGGCGAGCAAGGGCGATCCATGACTGGCAGCAAGGGTTTGAAACGGATGACCGCGCGGAGGAGCAGAATCTGGCCGTGTATGAGCGTCGGCTTGCGGCACTGGAAAGCGCCTGCGAGCGCGGCGAGGTTGACGTCGCACGCTTTGAAGAAAGCCGTCACGAGCTTGAACGCAATCTTCTGGAGGACACCGAGGCCCGTCGTCGCGTGCCTCTCAGGAACCCGCTGGCAGGACGTTTTGTAATCCCTCTGGTGATAACGGCATTGATTGCCGCCACCGTAACCGGCTATCGATGGGTGGGCGCCAATGGCGATCTGGCTCTGTATGCCGTGGTGCAGGAGGTTCTTAACTCTCCCGGTGCCTCACCGGAGAACCTGATTGTCCGGCTCGAAGAGCAGGCCGAGAGTCAGCCGGATAATCCCAAGGTCTGGGCTTTGTTGTTTCCGCTGTACCAGAAGGTCGGTCAGCCAGATCGGTCGATTCGCGCCCTGGAGCGATTGATCGAACTGGAAGGCCGCCGAGCCGATCTTCTGGCCCAACTGGCTCAGTTGAAATTCTATGTGGCCGGAGGCAGCCTGACCTATGAAGTTCAGGCGCTGGTAGATGAAACACTCGATAAGGATCCGCGTCAGCCGACAGTGTTGGGCATGCTGGGGGTTGAGGCTTTCGACGATGGCCGCTATGAACAGGCGATCGGTTACTGGCGCCGAGCGTTGGCTGGCTTCGAGGATTCCGCCTCCGCAGAGGCCATTCGTAAAGGTATCGCTGTTGCTGAGCAGCGGCTGGAACAGTCTGCCAATGAAGCTGGCCTTGTTGTTGATTAAAACCCGGACACACTTTCATAAACAGAGTCAGGACGGCCAATGTTTATGCCGACCTCGGCATTCCTAATGCTGATGAAATGCAGGTAAAGGCCCAACTGGCCTCCCAGATCGGCGAAATAATCAAGACCCACAAATGGAAACAGGGCCAAGCGGCAGAAGTGCTTGGCATGCCTCAGTCCAAGGTATCCAAGATGCTTCGGGGCCAATTTCGAGGCATCAGTGAAGCCATGATGCTCGAATGCCTGACGCGGCTCGGGCTCGATGTACAGATTGTGATCGGCGCTGACAGCCACTCTACAACGCCAGGCCGGGTTTCCGTCGCCGCCGCCTAGCGTCACCCAGGGCCACAGGACCTGCCGGACGCGGTGCCGGCGATGTGACTCTTGGAGGTGATGCGGCTGGGCCTCGAGGTACTGCAGGACGTGACCTTTTGGAGGTAACAGGATCCGTACCAGGTCTGAGAACTCGTGTGAACTGTTTTGTCCGGAAGGGAGTTAAGGAATTGGTGCGGCCTGCAGCTTGCGAGGAAGTGGCGAGGTTTGGAAGCACCTTGGACCTGATTAAAGCAAAGCTTGCCGTCGAATCCCTACAGTCCAATCTTAAGGATGTTGCTCTCGAACTCAGCCACGGCAGAAGTCCTACTGAACTGAGCGTCCTCCTCAGCGACTACATCAACTTGGCGCTGGAGGAACTCGGCAGCGCCTCTATTTCTATCGAGCGCTGACAAGATATGGGCGGAATGAGTTCATATGGGAATGCTACACTGGATCACATGGAACAGAAGATCTCGCTCGATCAGCTGCTCGATGTGCACGCTCCCCATACCTACCTGGTACGCGTTCGTGGGGACAGCATGACCGGCGCGGGCATTCACGATGGCGATATTTTAGTAGTCAGCCGAGCTCTTACAGCCGGACATGGGGATATTGTCGTTGCCGCTGTCAACGGCGAGGTATTCGTCAAACGCTTGATTCGGCGCGGTCAGCAATTGATCTTGCAACCTGAAAATCCACAATTTGCGCCCTTGCATGTGCTGGAAGGCGATGAACTGCAGATCTGGGGTGTTGTGCGTAACAGTATTCGCTGGCACCTGCCCTGCGAGAAATGAGCATGGCACCCAAAAGCTTTGCCTTGATCGACTGCAACAGCTTCTATGCCAGCTGCGAGCGCGTATTTCGCCCTGACCTGGCAAAGACGCCAATTGTTGTACTGAGCAACAACGATGGCTGCGTGATCGCTCGCAGTGCAGAGGCTAAGCCGTTCATCAAAATGGGCGAGCCTTACTTCAAGATCAAGGATCAGCTAGGTCAGCACGGCATCTTGGCTTTCAGCAGCAACTATGCACTGTATGGCGACATGAGTGAGCGGGTGATGACTACCCTGGAAAGCCGCCTCCCGCTGGTTGAGGTGTATTCGATTGATGAGGCCTTTGCCGACATGACCGGGCTTCCCGAGCCGTTGGATCAACTGGGTTACTCATTGCGGGCTGACGTGCTGCAAATAACTGGTATTCCCGTGGGTGTTGGCATTGCCAGCACCAAAACTCTGGCAAAGCTGGCCAATGCAGCCGCCAAGCGCTGGCAGCGCCAGACCGGGGGTGTGGTGGATATCCGCGATCCAGAACGCAGAGACAAACTGCTGAAGGTCATGCCCGTTGGTGAGGTCTGGGGCGTTGGTCGACGCATGAATGAGCATCTACAGGCCATGAGCATCAAAACAGCCTGGGAGCTTTCGAATGCCGACCCTGCATTGCTGCGCAAACGCTTCAGTGTAGTGATGGAGAAAACAGCCCGTGAGTTAAGGGGCATCAGTTGCCTGGATATGGAGCCTGAGGCACCGGCGAAACAGGAAATCTGCAGTAGTCGTGCCTTTGGCCAGCGCGTCTATGACCTAAAGGGGCTGCAACAAGCGGTAGCCTCATACACCACGCGAGCTGCCGAAAAACTCCGTGGTCAGCAGTCACTGTGCAAAGTAATCCAGGTTGGCATTCGAACAGGGCTTTTCAACCCCAACGAGGAGCGTTTCTCGCGCAGTCTACAGGTCCACTTACCCTACCCCACCGACGACTCTCGGCTATTGATCCAGGGGGCTATGCAAGGCCTGGAACACATTTACCGGGAAGGCCCTGCGTATGCCAAGGCCTCTGTCATGTTGCTAGGGCTATGCCAGCGCGATCAATACACCCCAGACCTGTTTGCCCCTACTCAGGCAGCGACATCAGACCGCTTGATGCAGACAATGGATCAGATCAACCAGCGCTGGGGAAAGAACACGCTGAAACCTGCTCGGGTACCTGCGACGCCTGAATGGGGTATGCAACGCCAGCTGCTAAGCCCTTGCTATACCACTCGACTGGATCAATTGTGGACTGTAAGGGCCTGAGGCAAATGACTAATTGGCTATTTTGACCCCGATCATACATCGCTAGGCCTTACCCCCTACTAGCCCCAAAACTATGCTGTCGATCTCCATAGGCCTTTGTGGCCGTCTTACACATGTAGCTGGCTCTCTTGAATAAATTGAGCAGTTGGTCGTTTCGTATCTTATCAGGATTCATATGCCAATTTATCCTGTATGTCGCATCCCGTGTGATATTAACCAAGCCGTCTACTCGACTCACAGGCAGCCTTAATGCGCTTGCCCATGCTTGCTTGAGCCGGTTGATCAAATTGCCAGCATCTGACTCAAGCCTACCCGGTCCGAAAAAAGCATTGCGATTTAGTAGGAACAGTAAATGGTAATGTGGGCGCCCTTTCCATCCGATCTCCCGGCACCATACGTATCTAACCTTGGATGTGTGAGCGTATTTATTCCTATCACGGGCTCTAATCCGGTTGTATTCGATTTTTGCTTTGAATGATTCGATAAACCTGCTGATGAGCTCATTAGTGCAGGCTGAGTTCGGCCAGTTTCCGTCGTCTGGCAACGTCAGGTCCACTCTGAAAGCCAGCAGTCTGGGGTACTCCTCTAGAGCAAGCTCAATAGTCTGCTTTAAGCGGAAAAGGTGTTCCTCGACAAAGGGACCCTTTTTAGACATTAAGGTCAGACCCTCGTAGGTATGGTTGTCGTATATTCGCAGATTGGTGTTACTAGGATGGCGAGGCATGATGACTACTCCAGGTTAGTTACATAACCTCTGTCATCTGTGTAATTTTTTACTTTCGTCTCATAACCATTCTAAGTTGTTAATCGTATGGACGTAGGGAACCTATAGGGGTCTTGAGCTTACCTCTATCACTCGAACCCTAGGGGTGGTGATAAAGCATAATACCCGCACCGAAAATCACCATCACGGTGTAGACGGGAGATACACCCTAAATTGATCGACCAGAGCGTGATATTTGCCTAAATATCTACTCCGGTAAAAAACCATTGCTTGTCGCCCAACACCCCCTAAAAAATCAAGTAAATCGTTCCACACTATTTGACTAGAAATGAGAGTTGCCACCTAGATTTTTCTTGTAGGGGTATTTGTAGGGGTATTTTATTGCAAGTAGAGAAATCATCAGGCATAAAAAAATCCAGTCGCCGCTAAGTGACTGGATTTAGTAGGGTTATTTGGTCGGGACGGAGTGATTCGAACACTCGACCCCTTGCACCCCATGCAAGTGCGCTACCAGGCTGCGCTACGCCCCGACTGTGCTTCGACTTTGTCTGTCGAAGCGGGTCGCATAATACATTAACTATCTGATACGAGAAAGTTTTTTTTCATTATGCGGGTAAATCAATGGGTGCGCAGAACCTGTAGCACTTCTTCCAGTTCAGTGATGGTCTGGCGGATCAATTGCTTGTAATGGGTAACATCTTCCTTGGCTTCGTCACCTGACAGGCGCTGACGGGCGCCGCCGATGGTAAAGCCCTGGTCGTACAGCAGTGCACGGATCTGACGGATCATCAGAACGTCCTGGCGCTGGTAATACCGGCGATTGCCACGACGCTTGACTGGCGACAACTGGGGGAATTCCTGCTCCCAGTAACGCAATACGTGCGGTTTGACCGCACAGAGCTCACTCACTTCACCAATGGTGAAATAACGCTTGCCTGGAATAACTGGTAGTTCGTCGTTATGGCTGGGTTCCAGCATATGCTTCTACTCGTGCCTTGAGTTTCTGTCCGGGGCGAAAGGTGACCACACGCCGGGCGGTAATAGGGATTTCTTCGCCGGTCTTGGGGTTACGGCCGGGCCTCTGGCGCTTGTCGCGCAGGTCAAAGTTGCCGAATCCGGACAGTTTGACCTGCTCGTTGCTTTCCAGGGCGTTCCGAATCTCTTCGAAAAACAGTTCTACCAGTTCCTTGGCTTCACGCTTGTTGAAGCCAAGCTCCTCGTAGAGATGTTCTGCCATTTCTGCTTTTGTCAGAGCCCCCATAGGCTATTTCCTTAGTGTGGCATTGAACCTTTGTTCGAGAGATGTAAGCACTTTGTCCATAACAGTATTTACCTCATCATCCGTAAGAGTGCGTGACGAATGCTGTAACGTCAAGCCGATTGCAAGGCTTTTTCTATGCGGATCAATGCCTTTACCTTCATAGACGTCAAACAACCTTAGGTTCTTGAGTGCATCACCTGCATTGCTGCGAATATCGGAGAGCAGCTCGGCAGCCACGACGGTCTTGTCGGCGACCAAGGCAATGTCGCGTCGCACTTCAGGGAACCGGGACAATTCGGCAAAGCGCGGCAGGCGACCGTTGATGATCTTGCCCAGAGCCAGTTCGAATACAAACACGGCGCCTTGCAGATCCAGCTCGGTTGCCAACTGCGGATGCAGCGCGCCCAACCAGCCAACGGTCTGGCCATCGCGGGTGATGCGGGCGGTCTGACCCGGATGCAGGGCGGGATGCTCGGCTGGCTCGAAGCGGTACTGATCGCCCGCGCCGCCCTGCCCCAGCAATGCCTCGACGTCACCTTTGACGTCATGGAAGTCGAGCTTGTCGTTGCTGTTGGCCCAGCCTTCAGGAGCGCGGCTGCCACTGGCGATACCAGACAGCATGGGTTCCTGCAGCAACTGGCCATCGGCCTGGGGCACAAAACGCAGGCCGCTTTCGAACAGGCGTACGCGCCCCTGTTGACGGTTCTGGTTGTACTGTACCGCTTTGCTCAAGCCCGGCCACAGCGATGTACGCATGACAGCCATATCGCTGGAGATCGGGTTGGCAAGGGCCAGCGGCTCGATTTGCGGATCAAAGAGCTTGTTCAGACCCGGCTCGACGAAGCTGTAGGTAATAGCTTCATGGTAACCACGGGCAACCAGCAGACGCCGTAGCACAGGCAGCTCGCCACGGGTTTCCGGCTTGGCGGTCAGATTCAATGCCGCGGTGGGCGCACTGACCGGCAGACGGTTGTAGCCGTACAAGCGTGCCAACTCTTCGATCAGGTCTACTTCTATGCTGATGTCGAAACGGTGGCTGGGTACATTGACCTGCCATTCCTCAGCACCATCGGCATTGATCTGCAGACCCAGACCGGTGAGATAGCCCGTAATGTCCGCGTCGCTCATCTGCATGCCAAGCATCTGGCTGATGCGCGCGTTACGCAGGGTAATGTGCTTGAGCGTGGGCAGATACGCCTGATCAACCGCTTCGATAATCGGGCCAGGCTCGCCGCCAACGATATCCAGAATCAGTGCAGTGGCGCGCTCGGCGGCCTCACGCTGCAACTGCCAGTCGACGCCACGCTCGAAACGGTGCGAAGAATCGGTATGCAGGCTGTAGCCACGCGCCTTGCCGGCTATGGCAATGGTGTCGAAGAAGGCACTTTCCAGAAACAGGTCGGTGGTCTTGTCGCTGACGCCGCTATGTTCGCCACCCATGATGCCGGCCATGGCCAACGGGCGTTCGTGATCAGCGATTACCAGGGTATCGGCACGCAGGGTGATTTCCTGGCCGTCGAGCAGCACGAGCTTCTCGCCCTCCTCGGCCATGCGTATACGAATGCCACCGCGTATCTCGGCCAGATCAAACGCGTGCAGCGGCTGACCTAGTTCGAGCATGACGTAGTTGGTGATATCGACGACGGCATCAATGCTGCGGATATCACTGCGACGCAGGCGCTCAACCATCCACAGGGGCGTCGGGCGTGACAGGTCGACATTGCGAATGACGCGGCCGATATACCGTGGGCACGCCTGGGGGGCCAGCAGCTCGACCGGGCGCAGGTCATCATTGACCGCGTTAACGGCTGGCACAGTCGGGCGACAGACCTGCTCGCCGTAGTTAGCGGCAACTTCGCGGGCCAGACCAGCAATCGACAGACAATCACCCCGGTTGGGGGTCAGGTCGACTTCGATAATAACGTCGTTCAGACCCAGATATTCGCGCAGATCCTGGCCGACTGGCGCATCGGCTGGCAGCTCGTATAGGCCGTCATGGTCATCGGACAGCTTGAGCTCGGCGGCGGAGCACAGCATGCCCTGGGATTCGACGCCGCGCAGCTTGGCTTTCTTGATCTTGAAGTCTTCACCGAGTACCGCGCCAACGGTAGCAAAAGGTACCTTGATGCCAGCACGCGCGTTGGGCGCACCGCAGACGACCTGGTGCTGTTCTCCACCGCTGCTGACCTGGCACACGCGCAGCTTGTCGGCATCGGGGTGTTGTTCGGCACTGATGATCTCGCCCACCACGACGCCACTAAAGACGCCGGCGGCTGCGGTCACGCTGTCGACTTCCAGACCGGTCATGGACAGGCGCGCAACCAGCTCATCGCTGGAGACCGGCGGATTCACCCAGGTGCGCAACCACTGTTCACTGAATTTCATTGTTGGTTCCTGCTTTCAAAGGGATTGGCGGATGCGTCGCTTAGCGAAACTGCTCGAGAAAACGCAGATCGTTGTCGAAGAAGATGCGCAGATCGCCCACTCCGTAACGCAGCATCGTCAGGCGTTCAACGCCCATGCCGAAGGCAAAGCCCTGGTATTTTTCCGGATCGATGCCGGACATGCGCAGCACATCCGGGTGCACCATGCCGCAGCCCAGCACTTCCAGCCAATCGGCCTTCTCTTCGCCGTTCTTGACCACCGTGCGGCGGATGTCCACCTCGGCCGAAGGTTCGGTGAACGGGAAGAACGAGGGACGGAAGCGTACTTCCAGATCGGCCTCGAAGAATTCGCGCAGGAACTGCTCGATAGTGCCTTTCAGATCAGCAAAGCTCACGCCCTCGTCGATCAGCAGGCCTTCGACCTGATGGAACATCGGCGAGTGGGTCTGATCCGAGTCGCAGCGGTAGACACGGCCCGGACAGATGATCCGGATCGGCGGCTGCGTACTTTCCATGGTGCGTACCTGTACCGGTGAGGTATGGGTGCGCAACAGGGTGTTGGCGTTGAAGTAGAAGGTGTCATGCATTGCCCGGGCAGGGTGGTGGCCGGGAATGTTGAGCGCTTCAAAGTTGTGGTAATCGTCCTCGACTTCAGGACCTTCCTCGACGGTGTAACCGACGTGGGCAAAAATCTGTTCGATCCGCTCCATAGTGCGCGTGACCGGATGCAAGCCACCACTGACCTGGCCGCGGCCGGGCAAGGTGACGTCGATGCGCTCGGCGGCAAGCTTCTGATCGAGAGCCGCTGCCTCCATGGTGCTCTTGCGGGCATTGAGCTCGCTTGAGACCTTTTCCTTGGCATCGTTGACCATGGCGCCAACTTTGGGGCGCTCTTCGTTCGGGATATTGCCCAGGGTCTTCATTACCTGGGTCAGTTCGCCCTTCTTGCCTAGGTATTGCACACGGATCTGTTCCAGCGTGCTGACATCATCGGCCTGTTCGATAGCCTTCAGGGCTTGGCCGACCAGGGCGTCAAGGTTTTCCATTTACAGACTCCAGAAACAAAAATAGGGGAAGAGCGATGAGGCTCTTCCCCTATTAATGACGTTGCCAACCGAAGCCAGGCTCCGGTGATTGTCGTAACGAGGGCTTAAGCCAGGCTAGCCTTTGCTTTTTCGACAA
>NZ_CAXBOV010000043.1:0-17341 GCF_963977355.1 uncultured Halopseudomonas sp.
TGATCACCACTCACGTTATACGTCTCGAGCCGGAGCGTTAGATGGCCGTTTCGAAAAACATCTATCAGACAAGGGCTTCCGACAGCCATGACGAGAACGACATTAACTTTAACCCGCAAACGAAACAAAGACGCTGAACCAGTGGCCAAGGAAGCCGAAGCTGTGTTTGAGGCTGATCCAAAAAAACGGTTTTTAAACGGTGTGGTTATCAATCCAGCGCCGGGGATTCGCTTGGAGTCAGGTTTGGAAAAACTCACGGTGCGTGCGATGGATTTGATCACGCCAATTGGAATGGGGCAGCGGGGTTTGATTGTTGCACCGCCGGGGTCTGGAAAATCGACGATCTTAAAAGATATTTGCCAGGCGGTGGGAAAGGCGTATCCCGAAATAAAACTTTACGCGCTATTGATAGATGAGCGACCCGAAGAGGTCACTGATTTCAGGCGTAGCGTCCCGGCTGAGGTACACGCCTCTTCTTCGGATGAAAGCTATGCTCATCACGTTCGCATTGCCGATGAGCTTCTTGATACCGCTCGCCAACAAGCTGGCGAGGGTCATAACGTCATGATTGTGATTGATTCCCTCACCAGGCTTTCGCGTGTACATAATGCACAGCAAAAGAGCAGCGGTCGTACTATGTCTGGCGGGGTTGATGCTCGAGCCATGGAGATCCCGCGGAGGTTGTTTGGCGCTGCACGAAACATTGAGAATGGCGGCTCGCTTACCATTCTTGCGACCGTTTTGGTTGATACCGGCAGCCGTATGGACCAGGTTATATTCGAGGAATTTAAGGGTACGGGGAACATGGAGCTTGTTTTATCAAGAGATGTTGCGAATCAGCGAATTTTCCCCGCGCTAGACATTTCGAAAAGCAGTACACGCCGTGAAGAGCTGCTGTTGGATCCGAAAGATTTAGACAAAACAAGAGCGTTGCGCCGGGCGCTTAGCGGTCTCAAACCGCTAGAGGGCACAAAAAAACTGGTTGAGCTGCTTGAGAAGTACCCCACAAATGCCGAGCTACTGAAAAACATCCCCGGGACGCCCATAGATTGAATCCGCAGAATCTGCATGGCGCTCGCTGTAGAGGTGATCTACGTAATCACTTTTAACCAAGCGCATGACCGGGGTCAGGTCTTGCCTTTTGCCCTCCCCCGCATCGGTGGTTGCCCAGAGCTGAGTTTATCGGCAACCTTGACCCTTTGCTTACCAAAGGAGCCAAGGAATGGCCCGACCTCTCAGACTGGAATTTGCCGGCGCGCTTTATCACATCACCGCCCGTGGTGACCGGCGTGAGCCTATATACGAAGATGACGATGATCGTACGGCGTTTCTTGGTTTGCTCGGCGAAGTCAGCCAGCAGCACAACTGGTTGTGTCACGCTTATTGCCTAATGGGCAATCATTACCACCTTCTGGTGGAAACGCCAGACGGCAATCTCTCCCGCGGCATGCGCCAACTGAACGGTGTCTATACCCAGAAGCACAATCGACGGCACGGCCGGGTAGGCCATGTATTTCAGGGACGCTACAAAGCGATCCTGGTCGAAAAGGAAAGCTACTTGCTGGAGCTAGCCCGGTATATTGTCTTGAACCCGGTGCGGGCCCAGATGGTACTTACTGCCGTCGAGTGGCCCTGGAGTAGTTATCGCGCGACGGTGGGACTCGAGGCACCGCCGGCCGGTGTGTATGTGGATTGGATACTGGCGGCATTTGGCGATGATCGCGGTAAGGCTATTGATGGGTACAAAGGGTTCGTCGCCAACGGGAAGGGATTACCCAGCCCTTGGCAGGAACTGAAAAATCAGATCTACATGGGCAGCGAGCAGTTCGTCACTGATATGCAGCAGGAAATCGATCTGGCACAGAGGCTGGATGAGTTTCCAGCCAGTCAACATAGACCTCCGCCACTGCCACTCGAGCACTACGCTTCGGCAGCGGCTCATCGCGACGCAGCGATCTTGCAGGCATATCAGAGTGGTGGCTACACCTTACAAGCCATCGGTAACCACTTTGGCTTGCACTACTCCCGAGTAAGTCGGATTGTCAGCAGGGCAAAAAGCAAGACCTGACCCTGCCCCATGCATGTAAATCATGTGATAGGGCTTCTCGCCTGGATAGCTCAACAATCCCAAGGTACAAACCTAGGCTCTCCGTGAATATCCGTTAAAGTCATAAGAGCCCTCGCCGATAATAATATTTGCATCTATATTAAAAAAAGGCCGGAAAAGTGGCGCTTACCCAGGCTTCGAAGGGAGCCCCGTGGAGGGGAAATGAATTTTCTGCACAACATGAAGATTGGCTCCAAGATTTCTGCAGGCTATGGGTTGATACTGGCGCTCATGTGCGCCGTTTCGATAGTCGCTTATTTTAGTGTCTCCTCTCTTATCCAAGCTTCCAACTGGGTGGAACATACACACCAGGTGATCCGTAATGCTGAGGCGGTCAGTGCAGCAATGCTGGATATGGAAACCGGCCAGCGCGGATTCATGATTACCGGGCAGGACGAATATCTGGAGC
The DNA here is from genome assembly GCF_963977355.1 of uncultured Halopseudomonas sp. NCBI lineage: Bacteria > Pseudomonadati > Pseudomonadota > Gammaproteobacteria > Pseudomonadales > Pseudomonadaceae > Halopseudomonas > uncultured Halopseudomonas sp. The sequence goes on from NZ_CAXBOV010000043.1 coordinate 2,517, forward strand.
CATACAACGCGGGTAAAGAGCGCTTCGCAGCTTTGATTGAAAGCGGTCAAAAGCTCACCAGCGACAACCCGGCACAGGTGGCGCGCTGGAAAGAGGTAGATAGACTGCAAACAAGCTGGCTGACCGAGGTAGCAGAGCCTGAGATCAGCGCGCGTAGAGAGGTAACTCGCGGTGCAGAGGCCGTCCAGCACTTCAAGGACATCTCCTCACGTACTGTGGGTAAGGACATTTTCGATGGTATTCGGGCTGCGCTGGCGGGTCTTCAGTCGAAGTTTGAAAGTGAAAGCAATCCACGTGGTACCGAGCTAATCACCTTGATCACGCTGGACCTGGTCAACATGGAGACAGGACAGCGTGGTTTTCTGCTGACCGGTCAGGATGTCTCGCTTGAACCCTTTGTGCAGGGGCAGGTCAGTCTTGAAGGTCATATAGCGGACCTTAAGCGCGTGGCCAGGACCTCTTTTGTTTCTAATGCCGAGGTTCAGGCGCTCGAGAGCAGTGTTGCCGCATGGATCCGCGAGGCGGCGCAACCCGAAATCGACGCCCGTAGAGAGATGAATCTTTACCCAATGACCATTGAGGGTGTGACGACTCTGATGCGCGAAGGTAAGGGCAAGTTTTATATGGACAAGATTCGAGGCGTAGTTAAAGACCTCGTTGAGGCGGAGGAGCTTTTGATCGCCGTGCGCGCAGAACAGCAACAAAACGCCTCATTATTTGCGAAAAGCTTCAGTATTTTCGGCACCTTGGCTGCGATCGTACTGGGCGCAGTCATCGCGTTCTTTGTTATCCGCGGCATTACTCAACCGATAAGAGCATCCAATGCGATATTACGCGACATCTCTGAGGGCAATGGGGATCTGACCAAGCGAGTGGTAGTGGGGGGGCGAGATGAGATCGGCGAGATGGGAGAGTATTTCAATGCATTCATCGCCAAGCTGCAGACCATCATTATCGAAGCGGCGGACTCTGCAAACCAGCTTGCGATAGCTGCCGCACAGATGAAACAAGTTAGTTCGAACTCAAGTGAGAACATATCGAAACAGAACAGTGAGACCACTATGGTGGCCGCCGCAATTAACCAGATGACGGCCGCTGTTGAGGAAGTTGCACGCAACACTGTGTCTGCAACTAACGCGGCTAATGATGCGGACGCAGAGGCGACTGAAGGTAATAAACTGGTTAATGAAACCCTACTGGCACTCCGAGCGCTCGCAATCGATATGACGGAATCGGCAGCGACACTGGATAAACTGAAATCACAAAGCGTTAATATCGGTGCCGTGCTAGACGTGATCAGAAATATTGCGGACCAGACCAATTTGCTTGCGCTTAACGCGGCTATTGAGGCGGCCAGAGCCGGCGAGCAAGGGCGAGGGTTTGCCGTTGTTGCCGACGAAGTAAGAACGCTGGCTCAGCGTACGCAGGAGTCGACAGCCGAAATTGAAGTGATTATTTCGGAACTGCAAGAGGGGGCTGGGAATGCTGTTAGCATCATGAATGCGAGCAGGAATAAGTCAAACGCGACACTTGAAAAAGCCGAGCAAACAGGGGAGTTTCTGGCGTCGGTGACAAAGTCCGTCAATACCATTCTTGAAATGAGTACGCAGATCTCAGCCTCCGCGCAGGAACAGTCTTCGACTACCCACGAGATCAACAGGAATATCACCAACATCCAGATGGCATCCGACGAGACAACGGCAGGCGTACAACAGACCGCGCGTGCCAGCCAAGAGGTCGCGACTTTAAGTGCCGATCTGCAGAGGCTAATGAGCAATTTCAAAGTATCTTAGCTGCGGCGAACGCACGTTATTTTGTTTTGTAGTCAACAAGCATCATGGCGCTGTGCATTGTTAGTTCAGTTAAGGATAACTCGGCTTATTGCCGATTTATAAGGGGCTAGCTATGAGCGAATTACTTGGGGTCAGATGAACATTCCCCAGTTTCTGTGAACTGGTCCTCGCCCCTACTCTTCCTTCGTTAAACGCAGCCTGCAAAGATTCATCTTAAACATCGGAAAGGATTCCACATGGCCAGGCGGCGGCGACTCAGTTACCCAAAAATAACCCAGCACCTGATCAAATGAGGGAACAATCGCATAGTCTTTTTCGCTGAAGAGCAGACATGTTCACCTTCGGATATTAGTTTTGCGATAACTGCGACGAATATAGCGTGGCCATTCATTCATGGGTTTTCATGACCAACCGTATTCACCTACTCGCTACGCCCAACGGCCCTGGCAGCATTGATTTGATGATACCGGCGGAGGGACGGCGCTATGTTCGTTACTTCATGTGAATAAATGGGGTCAGATGAGAATTTCCGCGGGATCGGCCGTGTAGTTGCTTTCGGGATTAATGTTCATCTGACCCCAATTTAAGAAAAATAAATCAAGGCTTAGCCCGGCTGCTGTGTGCTGCTTGCCTGCGCCGCCCGCAGCGCTTGCTTCAACTCGGTCTCGCACGTGATCAGCTGCTTCTCAGCCTCGACCCGCTGAAGTCGGCCGTCGTTGGCGATGCGAAGCGCGTCGTCGATGGTGGCGATGAGTGCGTCGTTGGCCTGCTTCACAGACTCGATGTCGACCACGCCGCGCTCGACCTGGGTGCGAATCACTTCACTGGAGGTTCGCAGCGCGTCGGCATTCGAGGTCAGCAGCTCGTTGGTGAGGTCGGTGGCCTGCTTCAAGGTGGTGCCGGCTTCCATTGAGCGCGCGATAGTGACGGCCATGGCCAGCTGTTGGCGCCACAGCGGAATGGTGTTGGCCATGGTCGAGCCTATCTTGCTCACCAGGGCCTTGTCGTTCTCCTGCACCAGGCGGATGGACGGCAGGCTCTGCATCGTCACCTGGCGGGTGAGTTTCAGGTCGTGGACGCGGCGTTCCAGATCGTCGCGCTTGGCGCGCAGATCACGCAGCGCCTGGGCCTGCAGCATTTCGCCGCTGCTCTCGGCGTCACGAGCCAGAGCCGGCAGGGTCTCTTCGTCAAGGCGGCGCAGCGATTCCTCTCCGGCGGCGATGTACACCGCCAGCGTCTGGAAGTACGCCAGCGTTTTGTCATACAGGCGATCGAGCATGCCGATGTCCTTCATCAGCGCGCTGGTGTGGTCGTCAAGGCGATTGCTGATGGCGTCGATGTGGCCGCGCACCTCTTCGTACTGCTGCAGGATGCGGGCGATGGGCCGGGCCCGGCCGAGCAGGCGCGCCAGAAAGCCGCGCTTGTGTTTCGGATCGAGCTCCTCCAACGGAAAGCCGCGCAGGGTCGTCACCATCTCGCTCAGCGCTTGACCGGCCGGCCCGGTGTCCTTGTTGCGCACGCCCTCCAGCATTTCGTCGGCCACCATGGTGACTTCGCCCTGGGCGGCCGTGCCGAAGAACAGGATGGAGTTGCTGTCGTTCAGGTCGATCTCTGCCAGTGCACGCTCGATATTGGCAAGCTCGGTACCCGTGGCGGCTTGGTAGGTCGTGATCGCGGTATCGGGCAGCGGCAGATCTACGCCTACACTGGAGCCGCTTGCGCTGGGCCCACTTGCACTGGAAATAGGTTCGTTCATGTCATGACCTCCTCAGTTTATGCCTTCGCGCTTGAGCCGCGCGTTTAAAACCTCGATCTCGACATCCAGTGTGAGCACGTCGTTTTCCAGCAGCTTCTGGTGCTGCGCCTCGAAAGTCTGTTCCATGTCGACCAGCAGTTGTCGGAAGTTTTGCTCAAGCGGGCGACTGCGGATCTGGCGGTGGGTACGCGCATACTCCACCGTCACCTTCTCGGCGCTGTCGAGGTACAGGTGCAGGAACCGCCGCGCCCGGGCGGCATCGCGCGGATCCCGCTCGATCTCCGCGAGGATTTGCTTGCCAATGCCGATGATCCGTTTCAAGCGCTCGACGAACTCCGGCACGGCAATGGACCGGGCGGCAGCCTCGATGCCCTGCAGCCGCCCATAGGCCTGCTTGAGCTGGACGATGACGGCTTCGCGGTCTACCCCGGCCACCTCCGGCAGGTCGATGCGCTTGCGCTTGGGGTCGCGGCCATAGAAGCAGAAGTATCCCACCGCCGCCAGCGCAGCAAAAGCGCCGGCGCCAGCCAGAGCATGACCCCCGGCGGCAGCCGCGAGACCGGCGCCGAGCGCGGTGAGGATCGCGCTCACGGTCTTCAGCGGCACCGCCGGCGGATCGAGCTGTTGTCCTAAAAAGAAACGCGCCTGAGCGACCAGACCTCGCCAGGTGAGCACACCGGCGGCGAAGAATGCGAAGATGGCTCCGCTGATGGCGGCGAGCCGACCGACTTCGCCGGCGATGAGAGCCACAAAGAAGGCGATCAAAAGTGGAAACGGCAGCAGGAACAGCGCCGCCGATTTCAACACTGGCACCCAGGCCCGGCTCTGGCGTATCAATTTTTTCATGGCTTGGTTCAGTCTTCCGTCAATTCCACAACTGCCGGTAGCGACGGCAGCTCGGCCCCGTGGAACACCGCCTGGCAGCTCGCCACGGTGATGGTGGCCGTCAGCAGAAGCAGTCCGAGGACGCGGAGCGGAAATCGGGCCATTGGTGCCTCTGATGATGTGTGTAGGAAGTTATATATGGAGGTCTAAAGGAAATGCAGAAGTTATCTTCAAACCAGGGCGTTGTCCAGTTGCATGGCAGGCCACCCGCGCATCAGTCCCACGTATTCAACAATGACTAAAGCGCCCGAAAGGAATAAATCGGGTCAGAAAAACATTTTCCAATTTCTGCAGATGAGAATTTCCGCGGGATCGGCCGTGCAGTTGCTTTCGTGCGTGATCTGCTGCCACTTCGGTTGAATCAGGCCCCCTTCCTTGAACCACGTCCCATTAGCCATCAACCCTCTAAACATCAGGCCCAAACTAGCGTCCCACTACTTGGTTCATTGAGCCGCATCCGCCATACTCCTGCCATTCCAACAATGCAGGATGCACAGATGGGAATGGTGATTGCGGTGGTAGCGGGGCTACTTATCGGCTTCGCGCTGGGTGAGGTAGCAGCCGCGTTAGGGTTGGCGGTTTTGGCGGGCTTGTTAGTAAAGTTCCAAGAGCTGAGCCGGCTGGTCGACAGTCAGCAAAAGCAAATAGCCTTCCTGAACAAAAAGCTGACTGGTACCGCAGAGGCTGTCGCACCGTCAGCTGCGCACGCTGAACCATCGGTACAACCCATTGCTGCCCAAGCCGCGCCAGCGGCCGACGTGACCAGTCAAACAGCCACGCCGGACTCTACCCCTAGCGTTGCCCCACACGTTAATGAACCAACGGCGGCCGAGTCACCATGGGTTGAACCTGAGGTTGCTGCCAGCACTTCCCGGCCGGTCACCGCTACCACCTCCCCCGCTGCGCCCAGTACTGGCGATAAAATATTCGCACTTTGGGCAACGAGCGGCCTTGGCAAGCTGATTGCGCGCACCAATATGATTACTCGCGTCGGCATTGTGATTCTGTTTCTGGGCGTCTCCTTCCTGGTGCAATACGCTTCAGAGAACGTCAGTGTGCCGATAGAACTGCGTTTCCTGGGCATCGCTGCAGCCGCGTTTGTGGTGTTCCTGCTGGGCTGGCGTTTGCGGCATAGGCACCGCGATTATGCACTGTTGTTGCAAGGTGCAGCTGTGGGCACCTGGTATCTGGTGACCTTTGCCAGTATGAAGGTCTACCCGATTATGCCGCCCTCCTTCGGCTTCTTGCTGTTGGTGGGGTTGTCGGTGTTTGCTGCCTTGATGTCGGTGAAGCAGGACGCCAAGTCTCTGGCGGTGTTTGGTATTCTTGGCGGTTTTCTCGCGCCTGTTCTGGCATCTACCGGCGAAGGCAGCCATGTGATGCTGTTCAGTTACTACGCCATTCTCAATGCGGGTATTTTGATCATCGTCTGGTTCAAGGCATGGCGAGCGCTCACGCTGATGGGGTTTATCTTTACCTTTATTATCTGCGTAGCCTGGGGTGTCATGCGCTATCAGGCTGACCTGTTCGCCAGCACCGAACCTTTCCTGCTGTTGTTCATGCTGTTTTATGTGGCGGTGGTATTGATATTCGGGCTGCGCAAGCGCTGGCCCCCGCATCGGTTTATTGACGGCCCTATCTTGTTTGGCACACCAGCAATTGGTTTTGCCTTGCAAGCTTTGCTGGTAGAACAGTTCGAGTACGGCATGGCGTGGAGTGCGCTCGGTTTTGGTCTGTTCTATCTCGGCATCACTGCGATCTGGTGGAAGATGCTGACCGAGCGAGCGCTCTTGTTACGCGAGTCCCTGACTGCCATCGGCGTGGTGATGCTGACGCTGGCCGTCCCGTACGCGTTTGATCATAACGTCACTGCCTTGGTGTGGGCGTTTCAGGGGGCTGCAGCCATCTGGCTGTCGGCTCGACAACAGCGCAACTGGGCCGGACTCCTGGCGCTCGTAGTGCAAGTGGGCGCGGGCGTTTCATGGTTGCTGAGTACGCCTGCAGCGGGTGAGCATCTGTTTATCAATCCGGGCTATGCCAGCAGTTGCGCTATTGCCATAGTCGCGCTCTGGAGCGCATGGATCTTGCGCGCGCAGCCGGATAGCTACTGGGTGCGCTTGCTGCATCTACCGGTTCTGGATTGGGGATTGTTGTGGTGGTTTGCCGGCGGGCTCTGGCAAATGGGGGAGCATCTGTCACTCCAGCAAATGCTGCCGGGTGCGCTGTGTTTTGTATCGCTGAGTTTTATTGCCCTGCAATGGTTGCGCATGCGTTATCACTGGCAGGCGTTGGCACCGGTGTTGCTGGCATTACTGCCGTTAGCGGTGGGCCTGATCCTGACCCACAGGTATTTTGGCTCGCATCCGTTTTCATCCTTTGGCTATATCGCCTGGCCACTGACGTTTGTCACGCTGTATTGGCTATATAACCGGCGTGATTTTTTCAGCGGCGTGATCAGCAAAACAGAAAAGCCGTGGCATCTGGTGAGCTACCTGACCATGACCCTCGTTGCGGCGCTGGAAGTGCGGTGGCAGGTTCAGCAGCATACTGACGTGGATAGCTGGCACCTGATTGCCGTGGGTTTGGTACTACTCACTGCTATTGGTGTGGCGCTTAAAACAAGGCTTTGGCCCGTACACCTGGACCCACTTTATCGCCACAGCGCCGTGGCAATTCTGTTTGGCACGCTACTTGTCAGTACGCTGATCGGCTGTTTCATCCAGCCGTTAGTCGACCCTTTGCCTTACTGGCCCCTACTGAACCCGCTCGATCTTTGGCAGGTTGGCGTGCTGGTTTGTACCACCTTGTGGTGGCGCCGTGTTCGTCACGCGCTGCCTTCGGCCATTCCTCCAGTATCAGTTACGTGGCTATTGGCAGGGCTGGGCTTTATTTATCTGAACACATTATTGCTGCGCACCGTGCACGCCTTTACCGGGGTCGAGTTCCATATCGAGCACATGCTGCAATTTGACTTGGTGCAAACCTGCTTGTCGGTGCTCTGGACGCTGCTAGGCGTTGGTTTGCTTGTGGCGGCCAATCGGTCACTCAAACGAGACCTGTGGATGGTTGGCATGGCGCTGATAGCAATAGTGGTGGTCAAGCTCCTGCTCGTTGACCTGTCCAATAGCGGCACCATTGAGCGGATCGTGTCCTTTATCGTGGTTGGACTGCTGTTGCTCGGTGTGGGGTATTTGGTGCCACTGCCGGAGAAGCCGGGCGATGTTGAAAACAGCCGCGGGCGGGCCACTGATTGAGGTAAGGAATAAATGGGGTCAGATGGGCATTTCTTGAAGCGATACGCCCTACCACGCTGAGAGGCCTGGCTTTGGGGAAGAAAAGTTCAAGCGCGAAATAGAGACTCTGACCGGTTGATCGGCCAGTGGACAGAAACGAGGTCGACCCGCAAAGGATCCGAAGAACCACAGCTCATCGGATTAATGTTCATCTGACCCCAATTTAATCCCTTTTGATGGGCCAGGAAATACTGGAGCTTGCGAACATATGAGTTGCGATAAGGCGATGGATCCATCTCTCTAGCTATTTTCGCGGCGAGGCGCTCAGTCCCGGCTCACTATGGGCAAGCCTGTCAGGCGCTCTACTTCTTCAGTCGGCGGTTAAGGTTGTCCTGGCGCTTATTTAATCTCATTAGTAAAACGTCCAACGGCATCTACGACCTGTTTGGCTCCCGCGCGAATTTCGACGATGACCTCGCCTGCCTGATTGGCAAATGCCAGGCCCTTGGCTGCCTGTTCACGGCTGATCGCCATATCGCGAACAGCCTCATCCGCCAATGTTTGATTCTTTTCCACCACGCTTATAATTTCCTCGGTCGCCTTGCTGGTGCGGCCAGCTAACTGCCGCACCTCGTCGGCTACCACTGCGAACCCACGGCCCTGTTCTCCTGCACGGGCTGCTTCGATAGCAGCGTTGAGGGCCAGCAGGTTGGTTTGTGAAGCAATACCACTAATGGTTTGTACGATGGAGCTTATCAGCAGGGACTGCTTACCCAAGGCTTCGATACCTTGTGTGGCTGACTCAACCTGCTCTGACACACGATGCATGCTTCCTACCGTTTCCTGCACTACGCCGGCGCCACGCTCTGCGCTGCTATCAGTTTGCAGTGATACCTCATAAGCGATACTGGCAGCCTCGTTGACCTCCGCCTCGCGTGCAACCTGCTCGGTTACCACGCTGGCGAATTTAACTACCTTGGAGAGCTTGCCTTCCACGTCGTAAACAGGGTTATAAGAGGCTTCAAGCCAGACATCATGGCCCCGGCTGTCGACACGCTGAAAGCGATCAGACACGAACTCCCCGCGATTCAGAGTCTGCCAGAAGGACTTGTACTCGGGTGTTGACGAGGTGCCTGCAGGACAGAACATGCTGTGATGCTTGCCTGTAATCTGGTTGAGCGAATAGCCCATGGCCTCAAGAAATTGGTTGTTGGCAGTAATGATATTGCCTGCTAGATCAAACTGGATAACCGCAGTAGAACGAATCAGTGCATTGATGAACTCCTGGTTCTCCTGAGCTGCATGAATTCGTTTAGTGATGTCGCGGCCGTGCCCCTGAATACAAGACAGCTTGCCGGCGCGGTTTTTCAGCGGGTACCAGGCAATGTGCATCCAGGCCAGCGTGCCGTCCTGGCGGATGAAGCGATAGTCGTCTTGCACTGAGGTCCCGTTGGTAATGGCAGTCTGGAAGTTGCGAAAGCAATCAAGTTGCTTCACGTAGTCGGGGACTATTTCGCTCAGCGGGCGACCAAGGAGCTGATCAATTTTATAGCCCATAGCGTCGGCGAAATTCTGGTTGATGTCCGCAATTTTCAGATCGGACGTCAGCTTGATGGCCAGCACCTCGGATCGCATCATGGAAAATAGCTGGCGTGCTTGCTCCAACTCGTCTTCTTGATCTTGAAGTTGTTGTTTTAGTTTTTTGTTGAGCATGCTGTCGTCCATATTATTACGGGCTGTATGTGGATATCGGCGAGGCAGGGTATTCCTTGATATAGGCACCGATATTTAATTTCAGCTTAGCAGGCCAAGCCAGCCCGAACCGGCTAATAACAAGCCCATAAGCCGGTTGAAGCGTTGGAGGTGAATCCCTTTTTTCAGCCATCTACTTGCCTGAAAGCAAAAATGGGGTCCGAAGGACATTTCCCATTTCGCCAAACCCGCGTTTGCAGTATCTACGAGTCCACTCAGCGTCCGTGGCGGGTACGTGTTAAGCGCAAAAACGTATCCGCACAGCGAACGCTTCACGGTATCGCAGTTCAAAGACAATCCCACCGATGAAAGCTGCTCGGGCTGAACTTCTGTCACTATTTGGCATCCCAAGTATAGGAGACATAGGTTTCAAGTCTTGTCCTTTGCGCTCCGACGAGTTGGAGCAAAGTCATGGGGTTATTGGGGGCAGATCATGCTGCATCTGCCCGATATCACCGATAGCCTCGTGGCAACTGGGCTGACATCGCCCGAAATGCCAAGTCACAATTGGGGTCCTGACTCAGAGCCGGATGCAACGACACTGGTTCATGTCGCGACTACGCTGATAGTACGAACCAATCATGTGAACCGCTCCATGGGTCGGGCCGATATCGATCCATTCATACCTTCGGAAGCCGGCCATCGTAAAAGTGCCTTTGCGCACGACTATCTCCACCGGGACGCCCGAGGGCTTCGAAAAGCGATAAGTGGAAGGCCCTAGGTACAAATCCACCTTCCAATTTCGTCTGCAAATGTAATGGTCACGCATATGTTTCGCGCGAAGGCCCGAATCGTGGTTAGCCAATAAAACGGCAACGCTTCCAATACCTTACTGCAAATAACGAGGAGTTATAAAATGGCGATTACGCCCGAATCAGAAATGTCACCGGAAGTCCTTTCATGGCGCGATCCGGAAATGCCCTCAGTCAAAGGCACCGAAAAGCCAAAGGATCCAAGCAAGGGCTATATCGCCCTGCTCGGCTGGAGCGTTAATGCCATCAAGGCGGCACAGAACTTTGACCGCCGCTACATTGTTGTTGCGCCTGAGTGGGCCGCAGATTTCTGCACCGCTAACAACATACCTTTCATTCCCTGGGATTTTTTACGCCTCAACGACAAGTCTATGGAAATTGCGACCAGGCTTAAGGAAGAAGGCGTTGATGTTGCTGTCCCGCTGTTTGAGGAAACGGTTGAGTGGTCCGGTGCCATCAACTCGGTCCTTATGGATAGCCCTCGCATGTTCGGGCAGTCCATTCTGTTCCGCGACAAGGCCCTGATGAAGCGCCGTGCCCAGCTGGGTGGCATTCGCGTTGGCATCTTCGAGGAAGCCCACGAGAAAGAAGATATTGTTCGATTCATGAAGCGGGTTAACCAGACTCTGCTCAAGCTTGACGGCGACCCGGACGACCCTATTCACGTAAAGGCTTTCGACAAGGCCGGTTGCCTTGGCCACCGGATGATCCGCACGCTGGATGAAATTGATCAGATTCCTGACGAAGAGTATCCGCTGCTGATGGAAAGCCACCTCAGTGGCTGGGAATTCGCTGTTGAAGCCTGGATCCATGATGGCAAGATACAGTTCCTCAACATTTCCGAGTATGTGACCCTGGGCTATTCGGTATTTGTGCCTGCCACCCGAGAACTCGAGAGTTGGCGCGAAGCGATTACCAAGCAGATCGAACTGCTGATCAAAACCTTTGATATCAAGTTCGGCCTGATTCACCCCGAGTACTTTGTGACTGCTGACGGCGAGATGTACTTTGGTGAAGTCGCCTATCGCCCACCAGGCTTCAAAGCATTCGAACTGATTGAAAAGGCCTATGGATTCAGTGCCTACCAGGCTTCCATGCTGGTTTTTGATCCCAAGAGCACCAAAGAGGAAGTCGCTGCGTTCTTCCCCAAAGAAGTCGAGGGTGCAAAAGGGTACGCGGGTTGCTTCGGTGTCTATCCCCGCCGTCGCGTGGTCAGCAAGTTGGAAATGCCGAAAGAGTGCATCGACCATCCGTACTTTGATTACCACGAGCTGGTTGCACCGACTGAGGAGACAGTCCCGGACCGGAATGCCTTTGGTACCCACTGGGGTCTGGTGTTCTTCTTCGGGGACGATCCCATCAAGATGCGGGATTTGCTGAAGTCCCAGGAAGACCTGGATTTCTACGTTTAAAGACGCAGAGTCAGTTCACTGGGCATGGGTGGCCGGTTGATTGCCCGGTCGCCCGACTCAGTTGTTTTCAACTACCACACAGTCAGTCTCTCAACATCGGAGTGATTTTATGAAAATTGTTCGAGTACAAGACATTATTGGATCAGAGCGTGAGGTAAGTGGGCCGGGTTGGACAAGCCGCAGGATGCTGCTGAAAAAAGACCGCATGGGATTTTCTTTCCATGAAACCATTATTCCGGCCGGGGCCGAACTCAATCTCTGGTACAAGCATCACCTTGAAGCGGTTTACTGTGTTGCTGGCAACGGCAAGATCCTGGACAAAGCGACAGGTGAAACCCACGAGATCAGCGATGGAATTCTTTACGCGCTTGATAAGCACGACCAGCACACGCTTTACGGGGGCACAGAAGACATGCGCCTGATCTGTGCCTTCAACCCGCCCGTCACAGGCAGTGAAGTCCACGATGAAGACGGGGCATATCTGCCAGATACAGGCGAGTAACGAATAAATGGTGCAAATGACCAGTTCACAGCTTCTGTGAACTGGTCCTCCATGGGTCAATAAGACCTCGCTCAGAAGCCCTCAAGCACCAATTTACCCCGCGCCTTCCCACTCTCCAACAAAGCATGCGCACGCATCAAATTAGCCGCATTGATCACCCCGTAATGCTCACCCAAGGTGCTACGCAAGGCACCGGCATCCAGCAAGTCGGCGACCCGGTTAAGCAGCACGCCCTGCTCGGCCATATCAGCGGTCTGATACAGACTGCGGGCAAACATGAACTCCCAGTGAAAAGAGGCGCTCTTGCTCTTCAGTTGGGTGATATCAATGTTGTCGAAGTCATCGATTACACCCAACTTGCCCTGGGGCGCGATGCACTCGATGTACTGCGCGTAGTGGTCTTTGGTGTGCGTCAGCGAGGCGATCAGCTCAACGCTTTCTATACCTTGCGCCTGCAGTTGCACCAGCATCGGCTGACTGTGGTCGATCACATGATGCGCGCCCAGCTCCTTGGCCCATTCGGCGCTCTCGGTACGCGCGGCGGTGCCGACCACGGTCAGCTCGGTCAGTTGACGCGCCAGCTGCACCAGTATCGAACCCACACCACCAGCGGCACCGATCACCAGCAAGGTCTGCCCGGCACCGCCACCTTCGACCACGCCGAGACGATCAAACAGCAACTCCCAGGCGGTGATCGCGGTCAGCGGCAGCGCAGCAGCTTCGGCGTCGCTCAATGATGCCGGGGCGTGGCCGACAATGCGTGCATCCACCAACTGATACTCGGCGTTGCTGCCAGGACGGTCGAGAGCACCGGCATAGAAAACCCGGTCACCAGCAGCAAAGCCCTGCACAGCAGCACCCACGGCAACCACCTCACCGACCGCATCCCAACCAATAACCTGAGGCTCATCGATCGTCGCCGGACGATTGCTGCGAATCTTGGTATCTACCGGATTGACTGAGATGGCCGCCACTTTGACCAGCAGATCCTGCGGGCCGGGAGTGGGCTTATCCAGTTCAATATTGACCAACGCATCGGCGCGCAGGGTTCCAGCTTGGGTATAGGCGACGGCTTTCATGATGTTGCTCCGTTGATGAGGGATGGTGACGATATCGGAGGACAGCTTGACTTGATTGCTAAAGAAGAAAAATATGCATTAAAGCGAATCACTTTATTGGAAATCATGAAAATACAGCGTATCGACGATCTGGCCGTCTTTCTACACACGGTGGAGGCCGGCAGCTTCTCTGCCGCCGCACGCCAGCTAAACCTGGCACCCGCGGTCGCCAGCGCCAGCATCAAGCGCCTGGAAGAACAGCTGGGTACGCGGTTGTTTGAACGCACCACCCGGCGGCTGCGCCTGAGCGAAGCGGGTGAGCGCTACCTACCCCATGCACGAGCCGCCTTTCACGCACTGCGCGACGCCGAGCAGGCGCTGGAGGCCGACGCCAACCAGCAGCCGATTGATCTGGCCGTGCGCTACGGTCAGCCAGAGGATTCCAGCTTCGTCGCGCTGCCCCTGGCACCCGATAACCGCCGGGTGCTCTGCGCCTCACCCGCCTACCTCGCCCAGCACGGTAGCCCTCAAAACATCAGTGAGCTGAGCCAACACAATTGCCTGTGCTTCCGCCTGGGTGAGGCAGTGCACGACCGCTGGCGGTTCGCCGCCCCCGAGCACACCACCCTGCGCGTGCGCGGCGATCGCACCAGCGACGACGGCGACACCGTACGCCGCTGGGCCCTGCGCGGCCAGGGCATCGCCTACAAATCGTACTTGGACATAGCCCAGCATCTGGCCAGCGGTGAACTGGTGTGGCTATTGCCTGAGGTGACTGGTGAGCCATCGCCGCTAATGTTGCTGGTGATCAATCGGCGACGATTGAATCCGGCGTTAAGGCAATTGGCTGGAGAGATGGCGGCGTTTTGTCAGGGGTTATAGCAGCCCAATTCCACGCGGTTTTTCGGGTTTGAACTACTTCGGTCTGGAACAGCGATTCACAATATAAACCCCATGGCGGTTTGTGTATCCGAGGGGCTCAGCTGCATATCCTGCATGGCTTTGGCGAGAGTCGCGTAAGCATTGCTCAAGGCGCCGTTGAGCATAGCCAGCTCACTTTGCAATGCTTGCAAGCGCACTTGCTGCTCGTCGGGACTCATTCCTCTGTCCCCCTTCACGGCCTGCAATTCGGCCATCTTCTGCTCAATCTGTAACTTCAGGTCACGGATCGTCTTGAGCATCTGCTTGATGAGATCAGGCAAGCTGCTGTCATCAATGTCCTGATTCTTCTGGCCCTCTCCCGCCTTGCTTTTACCTAACGCCGATAACGTCACGCGAATGCCTTCCAGATCCAGAGTCTTTTCGCTTTTGCTCTCATCTACTGGGGACGCATCGGCAGAATTAGGCAAAACGGTATTGGTAGGTAGGGCTACCCGCGCCGACGGCATCAATCCGGGGTTGGAGGCCGAGATGGGAACAATCATGCTGCACACTTCCTCAAGACTAATACAAGCGCTATCGGCAGCATGCGTTTGGACTTGAGCAATCGCCTTCGCCAATTCATCTCGGACCATTACACTAGGACCCAACCACCCCACGCACTTTCCAGGTATGCCCTCAGGCCCCATTGTGAAACTCAGCAAACGCCTCAAGAAAATCAGATCCATGGTCCCACACGGTTATACCCATGTCAATGGCCATTAATTTTGACCCACTTTTGGCCAATAAAATTGACCCACTTG
>NZ_CAXBOV010000044.1:0-16942 GCF_963977355.1 uncultured Halopseudomonas sp.
TTTACCCTCCGCGGCCTTGACGACTTGCTGGGCAGCGTCGGTCAGACTGGTTGCTGCGATGATGTTCAGACCACTTTCCTTCAGTACCTGAGCGCCCAGTTCGGCATTGTTGCCTTCCAGACGTACGACCACTGGTACCTTAACGCCAACTTCCTTCACTGCACCGATGATGCCTTCGGCAATCATGTCGCAACGAACGATGCCGCCAAAGATGTTGACCAGAACGGCCTTCACATTGGTATCGGACAGGATGATCTTGAAGGCTTCGGTAACGCGCTCTTTGGTCGCGCCGCCGCCCACATCCAGGAAGTTGGCAGGCTTGCCGCCGTGGTGGTTGACGATGTCCATGGTGCCCATGGCCAGGCCAGCACCGTTGACCATGCAACCGATGTTGCCTTCCAGCGCAACATAGTTGAGTTCGAACTTGGCAGCGTGGGCTTCACGCGGATCGTCCTGGGACGGGTCATGCATTGCACGCAGCTTGGGCTGACGGTACATGGCATTGCCATCGATACCCAGTTTGGCGTCCAGGCAATGCAGGTTGCCGTCTTCCTTGATAACCAGTGGATTGATTTCCAGCAGCGCCAGATCGTAGTCGGCAAACAGGTTGCCAAGACCAACGAAAATCTGGGTGAACTGCTTGACCTGGTCGCCCTTGAGGCCCAGCTGGAATGCCAGGTCACGGCCCTGGTAAGGCTGTGGACCAACCAGCGGATCAACGATCGCCTTGATGATCTTCTCGGGGGTTTCTTCAGCTACCTTCTCGATTTCCACGCCACCTTCAGTAGAGGCCATGAATACGATGCGGCGGCTGGAACGGTCAACGACCGCACCCAGGTACAGTTCCTGAGCGATATCGGTGCAAGCTTCAACGAGGATCTTGGCAACGGGCTGACCGCTGGCGTCAGTCTGGTAAGTTACCAGACGCTGGCCCAACCACTTCTCGGCGAAGGCCTTGGCCTCTTCCTTGCTCTTGATCAGCTTGACGCCGCCAGCCTTGCCGCGGCCGCCAGCGTGAACCTGAGCCTTGACCACCCACATGTCACCGCCAATCTTGTCGCAGGCTTCTGCCGCTTCTTCGGGGGTGTCTACTGCAAAACCTTTCGAGACGGGAAGGCCATACTCAGCGAACAGCTGCTTCCCCTGATATTCGTGAAGATTCATGCTTATCTACCGTTTTGATCGTGTAGGAACTGCGTTTCATAACCACGGACTCACCGGACCGCCGTTACCCTATATCACCCTCGGGGGTGACCGCACCGATTACTCGGCGGGATTTGCCGCTTCGTGATAAGGCTGCCCGTGTCGACCGATACGCGAACGACCGGTCAGTCACGGGCGCCATATATTACCGCTTCTTACGATTGGCGACATGAATTGCGTGACCATTCACCGCCAGCGCTGCTTCATGCAGGGCCTCGGAGACGGTCGGATGCGAGAACACCATCATGCCCAGGTCTTCGGCACTGGTGCCGAACTCCATGCCGATAGCGCCCTGCTGAACCAGTTCTGCTGCACCCGGGCCAATAACGTGAACCCCGAGCACTCTGTCGGTCTTGGCATCAGCTATGACCTTGACCATACCGCCCATTTCGTTGGCAGCCACAGCGCGTCCATTGGCCGCAAAGGGGAATACGCCCACATTGACATCAATGCCTTCCGCCTTGAGCTGCTGCTCGTTTTTGCCAACCCATGCGATCTCCGGGTGGGTATAAACAACGGCAGGCACCAGTTCATAGTTCATGGCAGTCTTGTGGCCGGCAATACGCTCAGCGACCATAACGCCCTCTTCCGACGCCTTGTGCGCCAACATAGAGCCGCGCACTACGTCACCGACGGCATACACACCCGGAACACTGGTAGTGCAGTAATCATCAACGAAAATGACGCCGCGCTCGTCCATGTCCACGCCGGTATCAGCTGCGAGCAGATTCTCGGTATAGGCACGGCGACCAACGGCAACGATCAATTTGTCGAAGGTCAGCTGCTGTTCGCCTTCGGCATCGGTAAAGGACACTGTAACCTGCCTGCGCTTGATATCAGTTCCTGTCACACGTGCGCCCAAACGAACCTGCAGGCCCTGCTTGGTGAACGTCTTGAAGGCTTCCTTGGCGATCTGATCGTCGGCGGCCACCATGAACTTGTCCAGGGCCTCGAAAACCACGACTTCAGCACCGAGGCGACGCCATACGGAGCCCAGCTCCATACCGATGATGCCTGCACCGATTACACCGAGCTTCTTGGGAACGCTGGTAAATTCAAGCGCACCGGTTGAGTCCACGATAATATCGTCGGTCAGCGGTGCCGGTGGGATCTCGATTGGACGTGAACCGGAAGCCAGAATGACATTCTCGGCTTCATAAACGGTCGTGTTGCCCTCAGAGTCAGTCACCTCGACCTTCTTGCCTGCCAGCAACTTGCCGTGTCCTTCGATGCTGGTTACACCGTTGGCCTTGAACAATGCGCTGACACCACCGGTGAACTGCTTGACGATCTTGTCCTTGCGCTCAAGCATCGTCTTGATGTCGATGCTCAAACCCTTGGTTTCAATGCCATGGATCTTGAAACCGTCCTGGGCCTCGTGGAATTTCCACGAGCTGTCCAGCAGCGCCTTGGAAGGTATGCAACCCACGTTCAGACAGGTACCACCTAGTGCCTGCTTACCGTCCTTGCCTACATACTTCTCGACACAGGCCGTTTTGAGACCCAGCTGGGAGGCGCGAATAGCGGCAACATAGCCGCCGGGGCCAGCTCCAATGACGATTACATCGTATTTATCACTCATAACCCAATTCCTCTGTTTGCAGCTGTTGGGATTTCGCTGCCCCAACGCTTGTGGCGTTCAGGGGCAGCTCGCCGCGTACCGTTAGTAGCGTGCAGCCGTAAAATCAGATATCCAGCAACAAGCGAGCCGGATCTTCCAGCAATTCCTTGATCGCGACCAGAAAGCTGACAGCTTCCTTACCGTCAATCAGGCGGTGATCGTAGGACAGGGCCAGATACATCATGGGCAGAATGACCACTTGGCCCTTCTCGGCCATCGGGCGCTCCTGAATCTTGTGCATACCCAGAATCGCCGCTTGTGGCGGATTAACGATGGGTGATGAGAGCAGGGAACCAAATACACCACCGTTGGAAATGGTGAAGGTACCGCCGGTCATATCTTCCATTGAAAGCTTGCCGTCTTTCGCCTTGCGTCCAAAGTCAGCAATGGTGCCTTCAATAGTAGCCAGACTCATGTACTCGGTATTGCGCAGAATCGGCACGACCAAACCGCGGTCACTGGACACTGCTACACCAATATCCTGGTAGCCGTGGTAAACCACGTCGCCACCATCGATTGAAGCATTGACTGCCGGGTAACGCTTGAGCGCCTCGGTAGCGGCCTTGACGAAGAACGACATAAAGCCCAAACGCACGCCGTTATGCTTCTTCTCGAACAGCTCCTTGTACTTGCTGCGCAGATCCATGATCGGCTTCATATTGACTTCGTTGAACGTAGTCAGCATGGCCATACTGGATTGGGCGTCAACCAGACGCTCGGCAATACGGGCACGCAGTCGAGTCATGGGGACGCGTTTCTCAACGCGGTCGCCTTCGGCAAGTGCCGAATTGTCGACAGCGCCGGCCTTAGCGGCAGGCTTGGCAGCTTCAGCGGGTGCTTTGGCGGGTGCGTTCTTTTTCGCCTCAACCGCATTCATCGCATCTTCCTTGGTGACGCGACCACCCTTGCCAGTACCTTCAATATCGGCCGGAGCCAGACCGTTTTCTTCGGCTATCTTGCGAGCAGCCGGCGACAACATGGGCTCTTCACCACTATTGCTCTTGGCTTCTTCAGCAGCAGGTTTCGCCTCCTCGGCAGGCTTACTTGCAGCCTGGGGCTCGTCCTTCGCAGTCTCTTTGGGGGCAGCACTGCCGCCCTTCTCCAATGAACCCAACAACTCACCGCTGAGTACAGTTTCGCCCTCACCCTTGACGATATCGCCGAGCACGCCATCGGCTTCGGCCAGAACTTCCATGACAACCTTGTCGGTTTCAATATCAACGATCAGCTCATCTCGCTTGACCGCGTCGCCAGGTTGCTTGTGCCATGTTGCTACGGTGCCATCGGCAACCGATTCGGGAAATGTGGGGGCCTTGATTTCAATAGCCATTGTCGATCCTTAAATTAATTCTCTGTTATCTGCCAGATGCTCAAGCGGTAAGCGCGTCTTGCAATAGTTTTTCCTGCTGTTCGGCATGCAGGGACGGGTAACCACAAGCAGGTGATGCAGAGGCGTCACGTCCAGCGTAGTCGAGATACAAATTTTTGACCTTGTGTTGGGCGAGAACCCGACGCATGTGATGCTGACTGCAATACCAGGCACCCTGGTTCATAGGCTCTTCCTGACACCACACGACCTTCTTCAACGCCTTGTAGGGTGCGAGCACCTCGGCAAGATCGTCCTCCGGGAATGGGTAAAGCTGCTCGATACGAATGATCGCAGCATTCTCCAGGCCATCCTTGCGGCGCTTCTCGAGCAGATCGTAGTACACCTTGCCACTGCACATGATGACCCGCTCAACCTTCTTGGGATCCAGCGTGTCGTACTCGGGGATCACAGTCTGGAATGAGCCGTCTGCCAGATCTTCAAGGCTGGATACTGCCAACTTGTGGCGCAGCAGCGATTTGGGAGTAAGCGCGATCAAAGGCTTGCGCAGCGGGCGAATCACCTGACGGCGCAGCATGTGATAGACCTGCGCCGGCGTGGATGGCACACAGACCTGAATATTGTGCTCGGCGCTCAGCTGCAGGAAACGCTCAAGACGCGCGGAAGAGTGTTCCGGACCCTGGCCTTCATAACCGTGGGGCAACAACATGGTCAGACCGCACAGACGACCCCATTTATGCTCGCCGCTGGTGATGAACTGGTCGATCACCACCTGCGCCCCGTTGGCGAAGTCGCCGAACTGGGCTTCCCAGAGCACCAATCCATTGGGGGCAGTGGTCGCATAGCCGTACTCGAAGGCCAGTACGGCCTCTTCGGACAGCAGGGAATCGTAAATATCCAACCGTGGCTGATTTTCCGCCAGATTGGCAAGAGGAATGTAGGTCGAGCCATCCTTTTGGTTGTGCAGCACCGCATGGCGGTGAGAGAAGGTGCCGCGGCCCACGTCCTGACCGGTAATGCGCACAGGATGCCCTTCGTGCAGCAGGGTGGCATAGGCCATGGTCTCGGCAAAGCCCCAGTTCAGCGGCAACGCCCCGGCCGCCATCTTGCGGCGATCCTCAACAATCTTGCCAACCTGACGCTGGATGACCAGGCCATCGGGCAAGTCGTTCAGGCGATTGGCCAGGTCCTGCAATGTTTTCAGATCAGTACGGGTATCGTGGCGCGCAGTCCAGGTGTGGCCCAGATAGGGGGCCCAGTCGACGAAGGAACTGGTGTCAGGTTCCTTGACCAGGCTCTTGACCACATGGTCACCATTATCCAGAGCAGTACGATACTCCTCTACCTGCCCCTGCACTTCGTCCGAACTGAGCGTACCGTCATTAACAAGACGCTCGGCATAGATCTCGCGGGTGGTCGGGTGCTTACTAATCTTGTCATACATCATCGGCTGGGTGCCGGATGGCTCATCCGCTTCGTTATGACCGCGTCGACGGTAACAGACCATGTCGATCACTACGTCACGCTTGAACTGCATGCGGTAATCGACAGCCAGCTGAGTAACGAAAAGAACCGCCTCAGGATCATCACCGTTGACGTGGAAGATCGGTGCCTGAATCATCTTGGCGACGTCGGTACAGTACTCGGTTGAGCGCGCATCATCCTGGCGGCTGGTTGTGAAGCCCACCTGGTTGTTGATGACGATATGGATAGTGCCACCGGTCTTGAACGCACGGGTCTGGGACATCTGGAATGTCTCCATGACCACACCCTGGCCAGCGAAGGCAGCATCACCATGAATACTGATCGGCACGACACGATTACCCGAATCATCCCGACGACGGTCCTGGCGTGCCCGAACCGATCCCTCAACCACTGGAGATACGATCTCCAGGTGTGAAGGGTTGAATGCGAGGGCAAGATGCGTTTCACCACCAGAGGTCATGACGTTGGAAGAAAAACCCTGGTGATACTTGACGTCACCCGAGCTCAAATCAATTTTCTTCTTGCCTTCAAACTCATCAAACAGTTCGCGGGGGTTCTTGCCGAGAATATTGACCAGCACGTTGAGGCGACCACGGTGGGCCATGCCCAGAACCACTTCCTGCGTTCCGTAAGAGCCTGAGCGCTGAATGATTTCATCAAGCATCGGAATCAGGCTTTCACCGCCCTCGACCCCAAAACGCTTGGTGCCGGGAAATTTGGTGCCCAGGTATTTTTCGAGGCCTTCAGCCGCGGTCAGACGTTCAAGCAAATGGCGCTTGGTGGTAACCGAATGCTGTGGCTTGCCGCGCACACTTTCCAAGCGTTGCTGAAACCAGCGACGCTGATCGGAATCAACAATGTGCATGTATTCTGCACCGAAGGTCGAGCAATAGGTCGAACTCAGTGCATCAAGAATTTCGCTAAGGGGTGCTTCTTCCTTGCCGATCTGGAGCTCACCAGTGCGGAAGATCGTATCCAGATCCGCGTCGGTAAGGCCGTAATCAGAAAGGGTCAGATCAGCAATTTCATCTCTTTTCCACAACCCCAACGGATCAAGATCAGAGCCCTGATGACCACGCATACGAAAAGCCTGGATCAGACGCAAAACATCGACCTGTTTCTTTTCGTGGGCGCTGCTGGTTTGTCCGCCAGCCGCTGCGACAGGACGTCGCCGATGCTTGGCTAGAAGGAGGAAGTGTTCGCGGATTGTGGAATGAGAAACATCCGAGCCCGCATTGCCATTGGATTGCGGCAGCTTCTGAAAGTAGCTGCGCCATTCGTCGGCGATACTGTTCGGATCGTGCAGATAGAGCTCATAAAGCTCTTCAACATAGGAGGCATTCCCGCCCGACAAATGGGAAGTGCTCCACAGCTGCTGCATTTCGCTGTCTGGCATGCTTGGTCACCCTCTATAAGGGGATACCACCTGGCGCAAAGACCATTAACTGGCAAAAAAACTGCCATCCGTGCAAGACATGCGAGGGCCCAGTGGCTTAATCGCTGCCAGTTGACCTGAAGTGCCATGTCCTGCGAAACCGGAAAATTGCCGGCCCCGACAGATAGTTCGGGTGTTACCCGATTGCCCCTGTTGGTTTAGGTACGCAAACCGCGGCTTTGTGAGCTGCGGTTCGATTAAATTCTGGCCGGTCTCTTGTAGCAGAGACCGGCCTAGGCCCAACGTGATGCAGACTCTGTCGACTCAGGTACCGCTCTGCAGCAGCATGTTGCGGATGTGACCAATAGCGCGGGTCGGATTGAGACCCTTGGGGCACACATTCACGCAGTTCATGATACCGCGGCAGCGAAATACGCTGAATGGATCATCCATGGTGGCCAGACGCTCATCGGTACGGGTGTCGCGGCTATCGGCCAAAAAGCGATAGGCCTGCAACAGTCCCGCTGGGCCGATGAACTTGTCCGGATTCCACCAGAATGAAGGGCAGGAAGTAGAGCAGCATGCACAGAGAATACACTCGTACAGACCATCCAGCTTCTCACGCTCTTCAGGCGACTGCAGACGCTCAATAGCGGGCGCCGGCGTGTCGTTCTGCAAATACGGCTGAACTTTTTCGTATTGCTTGTAGAAGATGCTCATATCCACGACCAAGTCACGTATGACCGGCAAACCAGGCAATGGACGCAGCACCAGCTTGTTGTTTTTAACAACATCAGACAACGGCGTGATACAAGCCAGGCCGTTCTTGCCGTTGATATTCATACCATCAGAGCCACAGACGCCTTCGCGGCAGGAGCGGCGGTAGGACATGCCCACGTCCCGCTCCTTGACCAGTGCCAGCACGTCAAGAACCATGATGTCCTTGCCGCCGGTGTCGATCTCGAAGTCTTCCATGTAGGGAGCGTTGTCGCTCTCTGGGTTATAACGGTAGACACTTACTTGCAACATATCGGTCACCCTTAATAAGTCCGGATCTTAGGTTCAAATGTCGGAACTGTCTTCGGTGTGAAGTTCACCGCCCGCTTTTTCAACTCTTTGGTCGCAGGCATGTACAGGCTGTGACACAGCCAGTTTTCATCATCACGATCCTCGTAGTCTTCACGGGCATGCGCACCCCGGCTTTCTGTGCGCAAGTTGGCAGCAACAGCTGTTGCCTCGGCCACTTCCAGAAGGTTTTGCAGTTCCAATGCTTCGATACGCGCAGTATTAAACGCCTGGCTCTTGTCATCGATCTTGATGTTATTGATCCGCTCACGCAGATCGGCCAGTTGTTTGATGCCTTTTTCCATGAACTCACCGGTGCGGAATACACCGAAGTAGTTCTGCATGCAATTTTGCAATTCTTTACGCAGCGGCGCTACTTCTTCGCCGGTAGTGCGGCCATTCAGAGCATCGAGACGCTTCAATGATGCCTCGATGTCCGATTCGGAGGCTGAGCGATGCTCAATGCCTTCCTTGAGTGCGCTTTCCAGGTGCAGGCCGGCAGCACGTCCAAACACCACCAGATCCAGCAGGGAATTACCACCCAGGCGGTTTGCACCGTGCACTGATACGCAAGCCACTTCACCAACGGCAAACAGACCATCAATGATGCGATCCTTGCCGTTTTCGTCCTGGGTAATCGCCTGACCATGAATGTTGGTGGCTATGCCACCCATCATGTAGTGACAGGTCGGTACAACGGGGATCGGCGCAGTAACTGGATCGACGTGGGCAAAGGTCTTGGACAGCTCACAGATACCCGGCAGACGGCTATGCAGCACTTCTTCGCCAAGGTGATCGAGCTTGAGCATGACGTGATCGCCATCCGGGCCACAGCCGTTACCGGCAATGATTTCCTTGACCATGGAGCGAGCAACTACGTCACGGCCGGCGAGGTCCTTGGCATTGGGCGCATAGCGCTCCATGAACCGCTCACCGTGCTTGTTGATCAGATAACCGCCTTCACCACGGCAGCCTTCTGTCACCAGCGTACCGGCGCCGGCAATACCGGTGGGGTGGAACTGCCACATTTCGATATCCTGGACCGGCACACCCGCACGCAGCGCCATACCGATACCGTCGCCAGTGTTGATCAGGGCGTTGGTAGTGGATGCGTAGATACGTCCTGCACCACCGGTAGCCAGAACAGTAGCCTTGGCCTTGATGTAAGCAGTCTCACCAGTTTCGATGCAGATAGCCACGACACCAACAATCACTCCGTCCTGATTCTTCACCAGATCGACGGCGTACCATTCGTTAAGGAATGTCGTGTTGTGCTTGACGTTGTTCTGATAGAGCGTGTGCAGCAGTGCGTGACCGGTACGGTCTGCAGCGGCACATGTACGCGCGGCTTGAGTCGGGTCGTCGGGACCTTTGGACTGACCACCAAACGGACGCTGGTAGATACGGCCCTGCTCGGTACGCGAGAACGGCAGACCCATGTGCTCGAGCTCGAAGACCGCTTCCGGGCCAACCGAACACATGTACTCGATAGCATCCTGGTCGCCGATATAGTCGGAGCCCTTGACGGTATCGTACATGTGCCAGCGCCAGTCGTCGTTCGGATCGGCAGAGGCGATCGCACAGGTAATGCCGCCCTGGGCGGACACAGTGTGCGAGCGAGTCGGGAATACCTTGGTAACCACGGCAGTCTTGTGACCGCCCTGAGCCAGTTGCAATGCAGCGCGCATACCGGCGCCACCGCCACCAATGATGATGGCGTCAAAAGTCAGTGTACGAATGTTAGCCATTTAGATACCCCAAAGAATCTGTACGCCCCAGACGAAATAGACAAACATCACAAGCCCGCATGCTGCCTGAAACAGGAAACGCACAGTGGTTGCCCATTTGCCCAAAGACATGGGAGTAAGGTAGTCAGTTGAAATAGTCCACAGACCTACCCAGGCATGAGCGCTGAGGGCCACCAGTGTGAGCAGACTGAAGATGCGCATCCAGTTCTGATTGAACAGAGCACGCCATTCTTCATAGCCAAGACCCGGGTTGAATACGACATAACCGAGCAGAAACAGCGTGTAGAGCGCGAGCACTACCGCGGAAACGCGTTGCGCCATCCAGTCATAAAGACCACTACGCGACAGGTTGGTGACGTTGGTTACCATATCCAGACCCCCAGAAGAACAATCACGATGACGGAAATAACGATCACTACCTGCGAGCCACGCTTTCCGCTTTCCAAACCTTCGCCAACCCCAGCATCCATTACCAGGTGACGAACACCAGCAATAAGATGATAAAGCAGCGCCGACAGCACACCCCAAGTCAACAACTTGACGAAAGGATGCTGAAGGATGGATTGCACTTGCTCAAACCCGCGTTCGGAATCCAGTGACATGTCGAACGTCCAGAGCATAAATGCAATGGCGACGAACATGATGATTCCCGAAATACGATGAGCAATCGACGTCCAGGCTGTGACAGGAAGTTTGATTGTCCTGAGATCCAGGTTTACAGGTCTTTTGCTATTCACGGCTATATTCACACTCATGGCCCTTATAAACGCAGGGCTGGATTATAGGAAGGTGCACTATTATGGGTACCCCAGAGGCCTGTTGCATGACTCCCGTAGGGAGCCAATAAGCCACTTTGCCGGTGATGGAGTATAGAGACTTGACCCCTTGATTACAATGCGACTGCACCTTTGGAAGGCCCTTGTTACAACACTCCAAGGCCTCAAGTGTGCGATTAGAGTGCGCAAATAAAACCTTTTTATCCTCCTGATAACCATTCACTATCTGTAGAATTGACAAACCGATTTATCACCTTATAGTGATGCGGGCCCTGCGTAGGGGGCGCATCCTTTCGATACCAGCAAACAGGAGGCCGACAATGGCTGACAAGAAGGCGCAGTTGATGATCGAGGGCAATGCCCCTATCGACCTACCAATGTATTCAGGCACGCTCGGCCCCGACGTTGTAGATGTACGCGGACTGACCGCTGAAGGTTTCTTCACCTTTGACCCTGGCTTTATGGCCACGTCGTCCTGCGAATCCAAGATTACCTATATCGATGGTGATAAAGGTGTGCTGCTGCATCGCGGCTACCCCATCGAGCAACTGGCTGAAAACGCCGACTTCCTGGAAACCTGTTATCTGCTGCTCAAGGGCGAACTCCCCAACGATGCAGAAAAGGAAACTTTCGTCAGCACCATCAAGAATCACACCATGGTGCACGAGCAACTCAAGACATTCTTCAACGGCTTCCGTCGTGATGCACACCCCATGGCCATCATGTGTGGCGTTGTAGGCGCCCTCTCAGCTTTCTACCACGATTCGCTGGACATCAATGATGCGCATCATCGCGAAATCTCAGCAATCCGCTTGATTGCCAAGATGCCTACCCTCGCTGCGATGGTCTACAAATACTCAATGGGGCAACCCATGATGTATCCACGCAATGAGCTCTCGTACTCCGAAAACTTCCTGCACATGATGTTCAACACGCCATGTGAAGAAAAAAAGGTCAATCCGATTCTGGCCAAGGCCATGGACCGCATCTTCGTCCTGCATGCTGACCACGAGCAGAACGCTTCGACTTCCACAGTACGCCTGGCAGGCTCTTCCGGAGCCAACCCGTTTGCCTGTATCGCCGCTGGTATCGCAGCACTCTGGGGCCCGGCCCACGGCGGAGCGAATGAAGCCGTCCTGCGCATGCTCGATGAAATCGGCGATGTATCCAACATCGAGACCTTCATTGCCAAGGCCAAGGACAAGGATGACCCGTTCAAGCTCATGGGCTTCGGTCACCGGGTTTACAAGAATTTCGATCCGCGTGCCAAGGTCATGAAGGAAACCTGTGACGAAGTACTTGCTGAACTGGGTATCAACGATCCCCAGCTGGAACTTGCGATGAAACTGGAAGAGATCGCCCGCAACGATCCCTACTTCGTCGAGCGTAATCTGTATCCGAACGTCGACTTTTACTCGGGCATCATCCTCAAGGCCATCGGCATTCCGGCCTCGATGTTCACTGTAATCTTCGCTACAGGCCGCACACCCGGCTGGATCGCGCACTGGAACGAGATGATCAGCAGCCCCTACAAGATCGGCCGCCCGCGTCAGCTCTACACCGGCGCCACCAAGCGCGATTATCCGAAGAAGTAATTCGCATAATGATGTCGCTAAAAAACCCGCTCCGGCGGGTTTTTTGTTGGCATCTCAAAGCTAAACAAGACGGCGCCACATTGAGAACACGATGTTTATTTCGTGTAGCAAACCCTAACCCGTCTGCGCTTCCCACCAACCAATAATCCGCAACGCGTCAACCTGTGTATCACCACAGACCTCCTGATCAGCCTTGAACCCGGCACACACTGCTGGTCTGTCCGGGTGGCCGAAGATCCGACAACGGTATTCGTCATCCAGCTGAATACAGGCCACACCAGCCGGTTTTCCGCCAGGCATACCTGGTATGGGAGAGGTAATTGACGGTGCGATGCAACAGGCGCCGCAGCCAGGACGGCACGTCATGGCCATGATCTCAGTTGCCCCGATTGAGCCGGGCAATCAGACTTGAGGTGTCCCAACGACCACCACCCATCGCCTGGACGTCCGAGTAAAACTGATCAACCAGCGCGGTAACCGGCAAGCAAGCTCCGTTATGCCGAGACTCCTCGAGCACAATCGACAAATCCTTGCGCATCCAATCGACCGCAAAACCAAAGTCGAACTCACCGGCCAGCATGGTCTTGTGGCGATTATCCATCTGCCATGATTGCGCAGCACCCTTGCTGATAACCTCCATGGCGGCATGGCCATCCAATCCCGCGCGCTGGGCAAAATGCAGGGCCTCGGAAAGCCCCTGTACCAAGCCCGCGATACATATCTGGTTGACCATCTTGGTCAATTGACCAGAACCAGTCGGCCCCATGTGCTTGAGCATTTTTGCGTAACTGCTGATAACTGGCCGGGCAAAATCGAAAACCGACTCTTCACCCCCTACCATGACCGTCAGCTTTCCAGATTCGGCGCCCGCTTGCCCGCCGGACACCGGCGCGTCGAGGAAACCCAGCCCCCGCTCCTGCGCCAGACTGGCCATCTCAACCGCCACGTCAGCCGATGCCGTGGTGTGATCGACAATCACAGTACCGCTGCGCGCACCCTTGAGTACGCCATGCTCGCCAGCGACCACCTCGCGCAGATCGTTGTCATTACCCACGCACAGCATGACAAAGTCCTGCTCTGCAGCGGCCTCAGCCGGGGTGGAAAAGGATTTGCCACCGTACTCGGCTACCCATGTGTCGGCCTTGGATGCGGTACGGTTGTAAACGCAGACCTCATGGCCCGCTCGCTTGAGGTGCCCGGCCATGGGATAACCCATTACGCCCAAGCCGATGAATGCAATGTTGGCCATCACGCCTCCAGAAGTTACCGCAGGACACGCGCAGTGAGAGATTCACGACGGCCCGGCGAAAAATAAGTTGCTGGGTGATCATAGCAGCCAGCAACACCAATCAGCAGCACACCATTGGTATGAGCCTGTCACAGGCATTAGCGTTGCGACTCGAAGAACACTTTAGTCAGAGCGAAACCAGAGCATGGAAGCATTGCCGACTGCACACGCGCATCGGCATACTACGCGCCCTATCCACGCTCCGGAGGAGCTCAAAGATGTTCAGCGTCAACCAGTACTTTGAAGGCAAGGTTGCATCCATCGGTTTTAAGCAACCCGAAGGCGCAGCAACCGTGGGCGTGACGGCGCCAGGCGAATACGAATTCGGCACCAGTCAACTGGAGATCATGCACGTGATCACCGGGCAGTTGACGGTAAAGCTACCGGGTAGCGAGCAGTGGGACGTCTTCGCCGGTGGTAGTCAGTTCACTGTACCGGCCAACAGCAAGTTCAACCTCAAGGTTGAACAGGATACCGCTTATTTGTGCGAGTACCGCTGAGCCGCGCCTGACGAGGGGCGGTCGCGATCAGCCGACCGCCTCTTCCACCAGTGCCTTGCCATAATTCTCCAGAAAGATGGGTGGCATGCGTCGGGGCTTACCCGTCGACAATTCAATACAAGCAAAGGTGGTTCGCGCGCGCAGCAATGTGGCGCCATCTGATTTGCGACACAGCTGAAAATGCCGCGTCATTCGCAACTTGCGGTCCCAGTGGATAATCCAGGTGGCCATCACCAGCTCGTCATTCAGGTAACCCGCTGCCAGATAGTCGATCTCGTGACGTACCACGGCCATTGCCCGGTCCAGCTCACGATACTCTTCCAGTCCCAGACCCAGCGACATTGAATGACGCCAGGCGCAGCCTTCAAGCCAGCGCACATAAACCGTATTGTTGGCATGACCCAGCGCGTCGATATCATCTGCCTGTACGGTAATGTCCAGGGTATAGGGGTTATCCAGATCCCATTTCACAATCAGCCACTCCAGCCGGTTATTCCATAAAGGAGCAATCATAGCATTTTTGCCAGCTCACACCGGCTTGCGGGCTGGCGATACAGAGCCGACACTGAGGGGACTATTTGATGGAAGCCCCCTTATGTTCAAGCACCTGCATTTTCCCATCCTGGTCATAAACCCGCATATCGGACGCACCGATGTTGCCGGTACGCAGCTCGCAGAGCTGTTCACCGCCCTGCGCCTTGAAGGCTTCGAAGTACTGGCTACCGCCTCCACGGATGAGGGTCGGCTCATCGCCGAAGCACACCGGGGGCTCTCCTGTATTCTGTTTACCGCCGACCAGGAAGGCGATCTGGCGCAAGTCCGCGCCCTCTTTCAGGCAGCCCACTCGCGCTCGCCTGAGCTGCCGATCATGGCACTCAGTACCCGGCAGAACCTGGATAACGACAAGCTGACCGAGTTGCGCGACCTGCATCAACTGCGCGGAATCATCTATCTCTTCGAGGACACCCTGCCCTTTATCGCCGGCCAGATCGCGCGTACCGCCCAGGCCTATCTGGGCAATCTGTTGCCACCGTTCTTCAAGGCCCTGCTCGACTACACTGGTCGCGCCAGCTACTCATGGCATTCTCCTGGTCACGGGGGCGGCGTTGCGTTTCGCAAGAGCCCGGTGGGACGCGCCTTTCATGATTTTTTCGGCGAGAACACACTGCGCTCCGATCTGTCGGTATCCGTTCCGGGGCTGGGCTCACTGCTGGATCACAATGGACCCATCGCTGCAGCCGAAGCCAATACTGCGCGCACCTTCGGAGCCGATCACAGTTTTTACGTGGTGAACGGCACCTCTACCTCGAACAAGATCATCTGGCATGCTTTTGTCAGCCGTGACGATGTCGTACTGGTCGACCGCAACTGCCACAAATCGATTCTGCACGCGATCATCATGACCGGTGCGATACCCATCTACCTCACCGGCTCACGCAACGACTACGGCATCATCGGGCCAATCAGTCTGGATTCATTTGCGCCGGATAACCTCAAGCAGCGGCTCGCCGAGCACCCGCTACTGCAGGGCCGCGAGGCAAAGATCCGCCTGGCGGTGCTGACCAATTCGACCTACGACGGCCTCTGCTACAACGCTGAGCTGATAAAGGATGAATTGGAAGATGCAGTCGATGTACTGCATTTTGATGAGGCCTGGTATGGCTACGCTGCGTTTCACGAGTTTTATGCCGGCCGGCATGGCATGGGCAGCAAGCGTGGCTTCGAGCGCGCCAGGCATCCGCTGGTGTTCGCTACTCAATCACCACACAAGGTCCTGGCCGCCATGTCCCAGGCCTCGATCATCCTTGCTGAAAACAGCGTCGATCAGCAGCTCGACCTGGAGCGTTTCAACGAAGCCTTCATGATGCATACCTCGACCTCGCCACACTACGGCATCATCGCCTCGATTGATGTCTCCACCGGCATGATGGCGGGCGAGCCCGGGCGGTCATTGGTGCAGGAAACGCTGGATGAAGCCCTGTCCTTCCGCCGCGCCATGCAGCAAACCGCGGAGCGGCTGGAGGAGGATCAGTGGTGGTTCGATGTCTGGGAGCCAGAAGACGCACTGGAATCGGATACGCTGGAGCCGCGCGACTGGACACTTGACGCCCAAGAGGCCTGGCACGGTTTTGGTGACATGGCAGACAACTACGCCCTGCTGGACCCCATCAAGGTCACCCTGCTGACGCCAGGGGTGGAAGAGCATGGCCGACTGGGCAAAAGCGGTATCCCGGCCGCCGTGGTCACGCGCTTTCTCGCCGAGCGCGGTCTGGTGGTTGAGAAAACCGGCCTGTACTCGTTTCTGATTCTGTTCTCGCTGGGCATCACCAAGGGCAAGTGGAGCACGCTTGTTTCGGAGCTACAGGAGTTCAAGCGCCTGTACGACAGTAATGCGCCCCTGACCAACACGCTTCCAGCTATCGCAGCCACAGGTCACTACAAGGGGATTGGACTGCGCGAGCTGTGCGAGCAGCTACACGGGTTCTACAAGGAACAGCGCATGGTGCGCACCCTGCGGCACATTTACACCGAACTCCCCGAAATGGTCGTGCGGCCTGCTGATGCCTATCAACAGATGGTGCGCGGGCAAGTAGAAATGGTACCGCTTGATCAGCTTGCCGGCCGCATTAGCGCCGTCATGCTGGTGCCCTACCCTCCAGGCATCCCGGTCATCATGCCAGGCGAGCGATTCCCGGCAGATAACGGGGCAATTACCGATTTCTTGCAGATTGCCCAACGCCAGGATGAGCGCTTTCCGGGTTTTGAAAGCGATATCCACGGTTTGCGTAACATCCACAACGACGACGGCAGCGAGCTGTTGTGCGTGGACTGTTTAACGTGAATGCAGGGCAAATCATAAATGCAGAGCAAAAAAAAGGACCGACAATAAATGTCGGCCCTTGGAAATGGTGGAGCTATGCGGGATCGAACCGCAGACCTCCTGCATGCCATGCAGGCG
>NZ_CAXBOV010000045.1:0-14483 GCF_963977355.1 uncultured Halopseudomonas sp.
GGATCGGAAGCTCACAGCCGTTTTATAACCGTCCGTGGAAACGGGGTAGAACCCAAGATCATTGAAAAAAGCAGCACCAGATTCCGACAACACTAAATTTCCCTTCCCATTACGGTATGCAATGGCTCGTGTTTCAAGCTTCTTGATGTGCTCCATCAGCACACCGCTTTTCATTCCACACGCCATCAGCACCTCGACCTTATCCTCGCCCCTTCCAATTTCCTCGATATGAGTGTTTGACAGGCCTGCCGAGTCATTCAGCAGCACGTCCATTGTGAAGCCCAGCTCCAATGCCCCCCGAAACAGCACCAGCAGCAGGCCTTGGATGTTGCGTGCCAGGTCATCCTTGGCATCAGTGCCATCGCTGGTGCGGATGAAGGCAAAACCATCACGCATGACCAGCTCATACCCAATCAAATCGTAAAGATTGCGGTAGTGATCGAAACTATTCAGCACTTCCTCGAAGTACGGATTCGACTTCAAGACTCCATCAACCGATGCGGTGCGGTTGATCATCTTCCCGTACATGAGCTGACCATAGAGCTCTACTGACAGCTTTCGATTCATCACTTTGGCCTGCACAACTGGCATAAAAGCTTCGTGCTCAAGCATGTTCAGTCTCCACTTGCAGCTTGTAGTACCTAAGGCTCTCGCAGTCAGTCGCGAGGTTACCGATTTGGTAGTGCGGGATGAGGAAAATTCCTTCTCGCTTGCGCAGCCAGCCCACCGACATTAGGAGATCGGTCAACTCGTACCCTTTAAGGCGGTCTTTCAGGTGTTCATGCATGGCGACGTGAGCGTCGTCGGTAAGCCGTGGTTCCCATTCCTCGACCAGATTACCAATGGCCAACAAGCGAGCATCACGCCGACGCTTGAGTTCTCCTGACTCGTTGGTCTGCCCACTGAGCTGGTGGATCTTCCCGCTACTGATCTTGATGTTGGGCAGTGTTGTGCGCAGATGTTCTGCCAGCGCCAAGCGCTGGTTAGCGTCTGGCCACTCAAGCTTTGCTTCGAACACGCGCATTTTCAGCCCGGAGTATGTGTTCAGACGAGCGAATACAGGGTGTGTGCTTGGCAGAATATTGTCTTTCAGGCTTCCATCATGCAGCTCACGCACGCCCCCGTAGAGACGATTCCAAGCCTGCTCAATCTTGTCATAGGCCCGACGGTGCGCCTCACTCTGCTGGACATAGCGCATTAACGAACCGCTAATGATCGAAATATCATGCCGGTATGAGCGAATCGACTCGACGGAGTAATAGACCGAGCTGGCCAGCTTATCGTGCCCATAGTGAGCAAGTTGGTCGCCGATGCAGGTCAGGGCCGTAAGGGCAGGTTTAGTCCCTTTCAGGTCTGTGTGTTCGCCCAGGAACTGCAAGGCTGGCAGGATGTTGCGCAGGTAGATGCTGTTGATCTCGCCTAAGGCTTCCTGAGCCTTAGCCACCTCATCGATGACGTCATAACGCATCTGATCGACGATCTCACCGAGTCGCTGGAGCCGGCCCTGTAGCGCATCCACGCACTCCTTCATCTTGGCGGTTGCAGCGCGAATCTCCTTACGCAGCACACTAACCTGCTCCTGAAACCCAATGTCTTCGCGGCTCAGAGATGGCAGAGTGATAAAAACCTCATAGAGCCGGTTGAACGAGGCCCGTATCAACTCATAATCGGCGCTGTTCAAATGACGCAGACGCGCACCATCGAAGTGTCGGAACATCTCGATCACGAAGGGGGCGAAAACCATCATTCCACGAGCGCTGTCTACCTGAATGACCAGGCCGATACGCTCAAGGTTTTCAATGCAAAGTGCGCTTTCCAGTTTGCGCCGCTCTGCCGGCACCTCGCGCAAAACCCGCGTGTTCGGCAGCGGTGCTACAGAATCCAACAGGGCGCGTAACTTCTGCTGGTACATGACAATGCGGACCTCCTCACCCTCTCCAACTTTGTCCATGTGATCAATCAGATCAAGGAAAACCCCCTTGTTCTGGATCATGTTGATCAGCGCAACGTCCGTTTTTACGACCATCAGATTCTCTACGCCTCTATTTCGGCAGCAAGAGCCGGCTCAACTGCCTCACGGCACTCCAGCGCGATCAAGGACTCACTGACTCCGGTATAGAGAATCGTCCGGTTCGGGCTGTAGGACTGGTCAGTTGCGTTGAAGTAGTCGAGGTTCATGTAGTTACCTAGCACCTTGCTGATACCAGATGTCAGGCCAGGCGTAGCCCCGAATACACAGAATCCATCCGCGTCAGCAATGTCGCGGGCCGAACGCAGATTCCTGTCGTCGAGGTTGGATAGCTCATCGATAAACAGTGGCAAGCTGACCTTGGTGTCCGCTTGCAGCAACTCTTTGAGCAGGAAGGCCAGCAGACGGCAGTTGATCATCACTGAGGTGCCGGTTGATTGGGCTTCGACAGTGAACTCATCGCTGCCTTGCAGCTTCACACGGTAATCGACGCTAACGATCAGGCGAGCCATGTTCAGGGTGGCATCCCGACGCTGATCAGACTCGACGAACTCAGTGCAGAATTTACCAAGGCGGTCGTAGAGGACTTGTGGTGGTAGCTCGCCTCCGGTCAGATTCACAGAGTCTACGGTCTTCAGCAGCTCGTCGAATTGGGGATGTAGTTTGCATTCGATAGCTACAGCCGTGAGGTTAGAGACCTTGATTGACGACAGGTGATTTTCGATCTCTTTGATAAACGTACTAATCAAGGTGCGCGCGTGCCTGATCGACTGAACCTGGATCATAGTGTCATCGTTATGCTGAACTACTTGGTTGAAATGGTTGCTCTCTTCCATATCGAGACGACCATAGAGAACCCGGTACTTCTCATGCAGATGAGTAAGCGTTTCCAGGCTTATTGCGCTGCGGTGGGCATGCTCGGCATCGTCGTCTAGAGCAACCGCAACTAGCAGATCGGACACCAACAACTTGATCTGGTTGAAGCTACGGCTGATAGCTTGACTGCGGGTTTCGATGGCATCCATCAATTCCTGAGTGACCACTACATCCTGGCGCTCTGCACGTTGGTAGCCAGTATTCAAGAACTCCAGACGCGAATGCAGGATGTCGTTTACCGTGCTGCGCCAGCGGAGCATGGATTGTTCTCGCTCCTTGGCTGCCTCCAATGCAGTCCTAGCCTGCTCAACCAGACGGTTGGCTTCGTCGAGTTGCAGGTTGAGCTCAAGGCAACGAGCCTCAAGAATTGCGAACTGCTCGGTGGCTTCACGGTACTCCCGCCCAAGTCGAACGAACTCCTGCTCAATGAATTCATGACGTTTCAACAGGGCAATGTTGCGTTCATCCCTCTCGATCTGAGCCTGTTTAGCCGCAATGGTGCTTTCGATCTGCTCGACTGACATTTTCGTCTTATTGGCAAGATCACTGGCGCGGCGTTTCTGCTGAATAAGGCGCTTCTGGACAGATGCCAGTTCGTCCTTACGGCTCTGTAGCAGCTTGCCGGCATCGTAATGTTTAACCGGGACTAACGTCGGACTGCTCAGGAACGTGAGCGAGCCTTCCTCCTCCTTAAACAACGCGGCGAAACGTTTAATCGTCTCAATGTTACCTTCGAGCAATGGAGGGCACTCGCCGGTGAAGATCTCCTGGTTCAGCGAGTAGAGCGTGTCCGCTGTAGGGCTTGAGATCTGGTCCAGATCCAGGAGTGACGGTTTCGCACCTTCAATGAGGACTTCAAGATCCTTGACCTTCTGGCTGCCTTTGTTGATTTCACGTGTTAACTGCTCGAACTCACGACGAAACTCGCCGTCGTCCTTAAGAGCCTTGATGTCGGCTAGATCCTCCTCGACCTGCTCAGCCAGTGCGGCAGCTATCTCTTCCGGGGTCATGGACGCGTAGCCATGCATCGCCGTTGAGAGGTCAATTGAATCCTTTTTGATCCGCTCGTAGTTCTTCGTGATCTCGCCGATGGCGCCTTTCAGTTCCTTGCGCTGGGTGTTTTTACTAGCCGCCTGTTCACACTGGTG
This sequence comes from uncultured Halopseudomonas sp., assembly GCF_963977355.1. NCBI lineage: Bacteria > Pseudomonadati > Pseudomonadota > Gammaproteobacteria > Pseudomonadales > Pseudomonadaceae > Halopseudomonas > uncultured Halopseudomonas sp. Next base: position 3,994 of record NZ_CAXBOV010000045.1, read on the forward strand.
GTCAGCAGTTTCTTTGACCGCACTGTAGTTCGCAAAGCATTGCATGCGGGCGTCGAAGTAAGCCGTGCCCTGCTGGTTGATGCCCTGCTCAACGTCACACAACAGATTCATCAGATCCGAGCTTTGGGCGTGAAGATCGGTGAAGTTCTGAGTAAAACGATCCCAGTAAGGCTGTCCGTTGCGAATCACCTGGAGTCGGTTTTTTACCGCGCTGAGGGTTTCATAGCGCGATAGAATTTCGATGAGGTTGACGTTCAGTTCGGCCTCAGTACGATCCTTTCTGCCCTCAATGATCGTGGCGATCGTGTCAGGCAGAGTACGTTTGTCTTTAGCTGCAATGTCGAATGCCAGGTGAATAAGGCGTTTCCAAGCATCAATCTCACGAGATTGGCTGCCACCGCTCTTGAGCGGCAGCAGACAAAAGCGACCAGCATCGGGGCGTGTAGGCTGGTGCCTGTAGATTCGCTCCTTGATATTCGCCACATCCTTGATCACTACAGCGCCCAGCCTTTTCAGGGTCGGCTCAATCTGTGAAGTCGACAAGCCTTCAATCGGTGCTCCCATGCCTCCGTTGAGGCTAGATTCATGATTCCAGAAGAGGTGCTCGATTTCCGAATATGGCACTGGTACAGCAGTACGCTCATAGCTGTATTGCTTGGTGCCCATATTCAGGATGATGCAGAACGGCCCATGCGGATTCTCCGCTTCAAGAACCATGAAGGAGTTCCGCTCTGGAAAATAGAAGCCAAAAGTCGCATCTCGGCCGTAGTGGCCTTTTGTGCTCTTGAATCCGAACTTTCGCTCACAATCGTGGAGATTTTCTTCGGGTAAAAGGAAGAACTTCAATGCATTGAGGTCTTGCCCTTATTGTTATCGCCGAGCAAGGCCGTGTGTTGGTCGATACGTGCCTTCGTATAACAGTAAGCCCCACTATTGATAAGCACGATCTGCTTCATCTTGAAGGCTTCGTGGAACATAGATTCGATGCTCATGGGCGCTCCTCAAATACTGCTGTCACCAAATAGGTTTCTTGCTCTAGCACCCTGCTGCTGTCACGCATAAAACGGATCAATTGATCTGTCACAGGTGATAGACCTTGGTACTTAATGACCTCCTGGCGCTGTTGATCGGTCAACGCGTACTTGGACTGAGCCAAACGCTCCTCAACGTCAGGCGGGGCAAGGAAAACGGGGGGCTTTTCATGCAGCAACGCTGTCAAAGAAGCGAACATCCGTAGGCCTCCCATGTCCACATCGAACAGGCAATACAGCTCATCGAACTGACTCAGCACATTGGCATTCAGCTTGTTAGTCACCTGATTGCCCGAACCGGATATCAGCTCAATATCACTGGCTGTAACATCCAGAATCCCAGCAATGAAAGGCAGCGTTTCATCGATTCGAAGGAAATTCTCCAGGTTTTCAACAATAACCCCCACCCTGCCCAGTACCCTCGGTAACACCCATGCGCCAGCTTCAGTTACCGCCACAGTCGGATGCCGGTGTTGAGCAGAGCGAAATATCAGTAACGACTCGGATACACCAACACGATGGCTATTGCCGTCTATAGCTGCTCCGACTCGACCTCCAACATCAGATGGCCTGAACCTCATCAAAAGCTCATCGAAGGCTGCAGAAAGAAGCACTTCGACGTGATAGCTATTTTTTTTAAGCTTCTTGGCCAAAAAAATGCGACTGATGTCTTCTCGCGCAACGCCTGCAGCCACAAGCTTTGCGATCAGCGCATCAAAGTTGATGGGCTGCTGTGATTGAACTTTAGCCAGATAGCTATAGATGACAGACGACAAAATCGACTTCCTTGTGAAAATTGTTAGCCCTCAGGCATTTCAATAAATGAATCACCCAATCAGACCCCTCGCGGGGGCTCCCTCGAAGAGAGCAATTCAACTGAATGAAAAACCTATGGATCAAGTGCGCCAATGGAGAACCGCGCAGATATCTCATTGAGCACAGCGCTCACGATACGTAAACTTAAACGACTCATCTAGAGTGTTTACCTGTACAGGTAAAGTTTTCGAGCAGGTGGAGAGCCTATGAAACGAAAACAGTCGATTGAATCCATCCGCTGGGATTTGGCCCTGCGCTACCGCCTGATCGAAACAGTAGCATGGTGGGAAGGCCGCTTAACCACGGGCCATCTGATGCAGAGCTTCGGTATCAGCCGCCAACAGGCGTCGAAAGACATCAATACCTATATCAACGACCACGCGCCTAAAAACCTGGAATATAACAAGCATTTGAAGGGATATGTGCCGAGTAAGCAGTTCAGCCCGCTGTTTATAGACGACAGCGCCAGCGCTTATCTACACTTGGTCAGCCAAAGCCACGACCGCGCCGCGCATGTGGAGGGGTTGGCTCTAGCCTACGCCCACACCGAAGTGCTGCAAGTGCCGGATCGCTCGGTGCGCCCTGAAGTGCTGCGCCCGCTATTGAAGGCATGCAGGGACGGGCTACGTCTGGAGTGTGAGTATGTGTCGTTCAATACGCCGCAGGTGGAGACTCGGCTGATAGCACCGCACACGCTGATCTATACCGGCATGCGCTGGCACCTACGCGCCTACTGCGAGAAAAACCGTGATTACCGGGATTTTGTACTGAGCCGCTTTCGCGGCGTACCCGAGCTGATGGATGACGAAACCGAATACACGCGCGAGCTAGACCCTGGCTGGAGCACTAAGGTACAAGTCATTATCGAACCTGACTCACGCCTGAAACCCGAGCAAAAATCCATCATCGAAACCGACTACGCCATGCAGGATGGTCGCCTAGTGATCGAGACCCGAGGTGCGCTGGTGCAGTATGTGCTGCAGCGTTATCAGATCGATACGACCAAGGTGCATACCAAGGCCACAGCGCAGCAGATTGTAGTGGTGAACTTGGATGAGCTGCAGGAGTGGCTTTATCACTGAGCCCTGGGCTTAACCAATATGAGGTCGCTTTCGTCTAAACCATCACGAAGGTACAGCTCCGGGGTGGATTCTTCTAAAATACCTTCCAGCATCAACGCAGTCTTAGCTTGCTTGAAAGCAGCCGGAATTGAGCAGCCAAAGCCAATAGCCGAATAAAACTGCGCTGAAAATACGCGGGCAGCTTCGTCGCCAATTGACTGATTCATGCCAATTGCCGCATCCACATATTGCGTACATGCGGCCGCCTGGTTGAACGAGTGGCACGTATTAAAGAAAACCAACCGAACCGAGTCGTAAAGTTCAAAGGTGGCGACAATGCTCGCCATCGAAACCAGCTTAGCGTCACCGTTTCGGTCTTGAAGAACGAGCTCATCCTGATCGCTGCCATGCCCACTAAAATGCACAATCGTGGGCTTAAGCTCGTTCATGTATTGCAGAATTTCTGCAGGACGCAGCGCCCATCTCGACTCAAGCTTTACCGCGTCACGATGATCCGATAGTCGAATTTTTTGGTGAATCTCACGGACTTCTTCATCCAGCAATAGCCTGCGGTCAGAGGCTGTCGCAGGATCAGTAGCAAAAAAGGCAACCTTAATTTCCTCAGGCAGCGCAGCCAACTTATCAATGCGGGCAGCAGTTTCCCTATGCAGAGAGTCATGCGTTTTCAGGCTGGACTCCACCTCTCGGAATTGCCGTTTTTGCGACTCCTGCATTTTTTGCTGCTCCGTATTTCTTTTCTTCAGCACCTTCGCTTCTTCGCTCTCCACACGCAGCTCAGCTGTTGCCAGTTTTTTCTGCTCTGCGGCAATCTTCTTCTCCAGCTTGGCAACTTCAACCAAATGCTTCGCCTGCAAATCAGCATATCGGGTGGCTTCTTTAAGCTTGGAGGTAGCTGTAGATAACTGTTTGGTTTTGTTGGCGGCGGATCCAGCAGCAAGCGATTTTTTCCCCGCATCAGCCGCCTTCTGCGACTCCCTGGCCTTCAAACTCGATAGCTTTGCTAGAGCGTCACGAACGCTGGCAACTTGACGACGATACATATCAACACTCATAGGTGCCCCCTACAGTTTTCAAAAACGCCGCAGCAGTCAAACGAGCAGAATAGATGGCGTAAAATCAGTCCCCCTGGCCACCATAGGCAACGCGAGCCAAACACAGCATCAGGATCAGGATCAAAGCAGCTATCAGCACAAGATGTTCAGTCACAGAGCTAAGCAAGATCATGGAGGACCTCCTCGGGTTGCGATGACCCAACCATAGGCTTCATTGCCCGGGAAGGCGATACGTAAACTTTTGGCACGTAAACATTTAGAGCATACGCAGACATGCGCCGACGGATGCGCATTGCTGGATCTAAAAACTGACGACCACCAGTCATCTACAATTTCTGATGAGTAAAGCCCTGATCCTTGGCGCACTCCACGCCAGCAATGTCACTGAAAGGCGCTTTCCAGTGCACCTAACACCCAGGACTAAGGGGCCAACAAGCGCCCCCCCCATCGCTACATTTGGTGGTCGTACCGAGCAATCTTCAGCATGTAGTAGACGTAGTCCAGTTTCTCTTCGGTCGGCTCATCATCACGCAGCCAGCGCACCTTAATGTTCAGGTACTGCGCCCATTCAATGCCCTTTTTGAAGCCACGGCGGTCACCATTTTTTGCCGCTACTTCAACATACTGATTCACCAGTTTGTATTGGTTCTTGCCTGCCCGGTACTTGGCATTTTCAAAGGCCGCCTGGAAGTGCGGCATGGCAGCCTCGAATTCTTCTTTGCGGTAGTGGTAGACCCCGCGTAACCAGGGCGCCATCCAGCACAATTGCTCATCCAGGCCGTAAGCAGCTACCTGAGCGGCATACGCGTCAATCTGGCCCACCTGGGTTGCCGGGTCATTCTTGAGCTCAAAACCCTGATACAGCAGCTCGACAAAGCCGTGGGGCGGAAGAAATGCTGACTGCCGCTGAATGCGATCTAAAAGGGAGCACACGGCAAAAAGGCCGTACTTACTCTTGAGCGCAGCGAGCACATCGTCCCGTAATGGCACTCCCGGACGAGCCTCCTTGAGCCGCTGCACGGTGTCGGCGACAGCGGCCAACTTGTCGCCAAAGAATGCCCAGTAGTCGCAGCAGGCGTTAAACCATACAACCTGGGCCGACTCAGGAGATTTCTGTCGCGGCATCACCGGTGCAAGCTCGGCTTTGAACTCGTTGACGTCATCGGCGATCCACAAGGCGTAATCGCGAAATTGCTGGCAGATATCGGCGAGGTACTGATGATCGTAGGCGTCAGTAATTTCTCTCGCGAGGTAGCTCGACACCCGCGCCACCATCAATGCCACGAAGATGCTTGCTTGAAGCTCTTTGGGTATATCTCGTCCACTTTGAGTCAGCGCGGCAAAGGATTCTTCGAAATTTTTAAACAGCCCAGGAAGCGCAGGGATCCTTGGGCCACGCGTCCATTTGACGGCATTGTCGAGGTTCTGCTGAAGCGTATTGTCGTCGCTTCGCGCATTCTTGCCTGGGTAGTGAAAATGCGTCTGCGAGAGATTGCAGCGCACGTAGGCCCACCGCATGACCTTTTCCAAAGGCATTATTAAACGGTCATCTTCAGCGACTGTCGGCAGGTACCAAAATGTTTCGTCAGGCATTTCGAGCGCTAGGTCTGCAATCCTGTATTTAAGCAGGCTCTTGTTCAGCGACACGACCAGCAAAGGGACTGCCCTGATCGAGATGAAGTACCGAAGGGTTTCCGCTTTGCTGAGGTAGGTGCCCTCCTCGCGAACCAGGCGGCTGTATGCCTCCAGCAGATCATCGAGCGGATCGCCTATGGCATTTATGATCTGAGTGCTGGGCAAATACGCTGTCAGGATACTGCTGAGCGTTTGAATCACCTGCCCGAAGTTCGACAGCAGCTCGCCTTCTTCCTCGGCAAGCCTCGCCAGCTGTTTTTGAATGGTCTTTTTCTGTTTCTCATAAATACCATCACGGCTGACTTCCTTGCTTGTACGGCGGGAGCCCTTGCGGGGAAGCACGCCGAATGCACTGTAGGCCAGCTTGACCAGCTCGCCCTGGGTAGCAAAGCAAGTATCTTTACTCATCAGAAATCCTTGATACCCCCCGGCCAGTGATGACCGGGGGGACGCACTCCTAGCGCTGGTTGGGGTTGAGCTGCTTACCGCGATTGCCATGAACGTGGGCATTGGTCGGATTAGTTCCCGACGTGCCGCGATTATTGTTCAGTGCATCTGATCGCTGGTTGTGCTGCTGGCGCTGATGGTTGGTGACGCTGGGTTGCTTAGACATGATTGTCTCCTGCTGTGTGGTAAGGAAATCGCATCTTAGCCACCCGGATCAACGCTGTACCCAGGCTTTTTGGAGACGAACTTTTTAGATGCTCTGCCGGACCACAGGGATGCCAAGTCATTACCCCCAGAGCCCTAACAGATGCCGCACCACAGCTCATCCGACTCGATCACGGCGACAAATCGACCAGCAGTAAACCCGTTAGGAAACAACGAACCCCGGCTCTCATCATCAAGCCGATCTATGGGCCTGAGCAGCTGCTTCTCATCACGTAGAACGACTTCCAGTGCCTCGCGCGATACAACCTTGAATCCATCGACGGAGTGCCCATCGAGCTCAATGGAGGTATCGACGATCCAGGAATGCATATCCGCCTCAGGCTCCTGGCCGTGATAGCCCAGCCTGGAGCGCAACTCTTGATCAGCCTTCAGAGCACTAAGCATCGCTACCTGCTTGCGCCTTAACTGCCAGGCAGCTTTGCGCAAGGTGTTGGTGCGATGCAACCAGACCTCATGCTTGGTCGAGCGGATATAGCCTGACTTGACCTCAAAGAGCAGTAGCACCCCATCCTGATGGCAGATCAGATCCACCTCGCCGGCATCGTCTTCTTCGGTCGCCAGTGGCCGATAGCCCACCTCAACAGTAAAGCCGCGCTGCCGGAGACTCTCGGCCAGTGAGCGTTCCACGCGCTGGGTTTCAATCTGCATATCGGCCCGACGGGCGTTTACCCGCCGAAGGTTATTGATGGCCGCCGTCAGGTTGTTCTGCTGTGCGCCAACCCAAGGGAACTGAAAACTGTAGCGTCCGATTTTGTAATAGGGCTGTTCGTACAAACGTGGCGCGGGCATCCCTGGCTGCAGTTTCAGTTGTTGGGATAGCGTCTTAAAGTCGCTGGTCCAGAACTTAAGGATTGCCTTGGCCGACCCGGCGCTGCCTTTCGGGTGTTCATCACAGATAGTCCAGCCAGTAATCCTGCGGATCTTTTCAGGCTCTTCGGACCAGGTCATCGGGAACCGGTTCTCACCGGAAAGCATGCCATCCATGGCTAGACGCCCCAGCGCCAGAGTAAGCACACCCGATTCGCGCAAGTGACCCTGGAATGGCTCGACAAACTCTTTCTGAAAGAACACCGAGTTCAGCTCGCTAGCGAGCAGCAAGTGTTGAAGCTGAACCTGGGAGCCATCACTGAGCGAGACTCGGTCACCCAAGCCGTAGATTTGCTGCAGCTGCAGCTTGCTGCGAACCGCCTTGATAAAGGCCAACTGGTTCAGCTCATGATTCTCAGGTGAGCCGATGATTTGTTCAGCCATGCCTGAGTCAATAAATGCTTGCACGGCACGGTTCATCCAGTAGTGCCAAAGCAGATCGCTCTTACGCCCGGTGCGTTGCCACCGCTCTGTTCCAGTCTCCGACTGGTTGTAGATGACCGACTCGCCCGGTTTTAGCTGGTAACGGCATTCCGGATCGAAGCAGAACCAATCGATGGAGTCTTCGTAGTCGATCCGCTCTTGGGTGGCCCCAATAAGAATGGCTAGAGATTCGAGATTTTGACGACACTTCACCCCGTCAGAATTGCTGGATCCGGGAAAGATAATCGGTGACAGGTGCCGTTTCAGCGATTGTCCGAGCCGTGATTCGCTCAGACGGAAATCCTCTTCCGAGCAAGCACGGAGCTTGTTCAAGATAATACGGTTGTAGACCTTCCACTGCTGACCGGAGCGATCAGCGGGCACATCTTCCGCAAAGGCCTCATAGGCCAGAACACTGAGGTAGGAAAACAGCTCCAGCAGCGATAAATGCTTGAGTTGTTTCTCAGCTATAGCTATCAGCTCATCAAAGGGCTTGAGCTGATCCAGCAACCGATCACAGACACCGAAGAATACTTGCCAGTCCTCCCCTGTGAGCGCCACACGCAGCGCAAGCCAGAGCGGCGAATGGATACGCTCAAACAGCTTCGAGTACCTAATCGCCCATCTGAGGCATTCCGGATTATGGCTGGCAAGGTGCAACAGAAGCTCGATGCTGGCTGCGTTATCGAAATGCAGCACCCGGCTGAGGGCCAGGCTGGCGAGTTCGGACCCAGCTAGCGCATTTACATCAAGCCAAAACGATGCTGTTGCAAGGCCTTGCGCACGCTCAAGTGCTGACTGGTTCTTACCCGCCGGGCGCTGGTCTAGGAAATGATGCAGGCTCTCATCAAGAGCACGGCCCTTGCTGAGTGCTGGCTGATTCCGTTCGTATACCGACTGGTAATGCCGTCGGCAGCGCTCTCCCTTTTCTGTCATCCCACAGTGCTCTCGTCAGCATTAGATTCGTGTGTAATTACCCGAGCATTAGCTATCAGGTGGCTAAGACTCCACAGGCATGGTGCCAGAATGCGGTAAATAATCTCTACCTTCTCTGATGGTGAATCCTCGCTGACGCACCCCGTAAGACTTAGTCGCAACCCTGCACAGATAGCTTGCCCTGAAGGACAAATTTGGCAGCTCATCAGCCTTGCCGCTTCAAGCCTCATGGTTGTATCGGTACTCCGCACTATTCGGAATATGCACACACCGTCTCATCTGATCGACCATTAGTCCCAAAGCACCAGCCCAAGACTCTTCCATACAGGTGACCATATTCACCCGTTATGAACCCAGCGCCCCATCGTGAAATACGCTTCCCGCTTCAGGAGAATCAACAGTAACTGGGTAGTACCCGTTGAATACTAATCACCCAGTAATTGATCACAGACTTTAGGCTCCTTTGAACCTGTCAATGCTTCCGGCTTTCCCAGCCCGGCGCTTTTCCCATGTCTTATGTCTTATCAATACGCAATGTTTAGTCAAAAATTTATTTTAGAACATGAGGTTACCCTTCTATATTTTGATGCCCTCTTTTGGAATGGCATTGACAACTGTCAATAGGCATTCAGCATCGGCGAGAATCAATCAGTTCGGCCAAGCTACTGACCATTTGAAGCAATGCAGTGCCATTACAAGTCCGCTTTCTAGCCAGGTTGCCAGCTGCATGGGATAAACGGGTACCCGGATTTTTTGGTTGATTGGTTCGTAACACAAGGCCGCAACCAACCCCTCACTACAGCGGATTATCTGGTTGATGTCAGGTCTATATGGAGGAGCAACCTCACTGGCCTAATGATTACTCCTTGGGTAGGGAAATAGCATAGAGCTAACTAACTAATAGGACGGCGAGCCCCTGACACTGGCTGATTTTCAGGGCAGGGCGATTTTGCTCAATATCTGAGCGACCTGGTGCCTGCCCTGGCGTGAGGAAATGCCGACGCTGGACTCACTTCAGGCTAAACTGGGCGGCGAGCAATTTGAAGTGGTCGCGCTGTCTGTTGACCACGCAGGCATCAGCGTTGTCGAAAAATTCTACCTGGAAACAGGCATCCAGCACCTTCGCAAGTATATTGATCCGTCCACACTGGCGACCTCAACACTGGGCATAGAAGGTGTTCCTACAACGCTGCTGATTGACCATGACGGTCGTGAAATTGGCCGCCTGGTTGGTACTGCGGAATGGGACAGTCCAGCCATGGTGGACTTGATGACCCGGGCCATTGCCGGGGTTCCGGACTGACTGGGTTCACGCAAGGGAAAAAGCGGGTGGTTAATGCTTCAGGCTACTACTGCACGCTCCCTTCGCTGAGTCCTTCGAGAACCCCACAGGCCTCAATTTCCCGATCATCGTTACAACTCGCTCGCAGCGACACGAGTTGTTTCTCCAATACCTGCAGATCGGTTATCTGAGACCGTACATGAGCGATGTGATCATCAAGTAAGGCGTTGATGGCCCTGCAAGGCTGATGGGGCGCGCCCTGATAGTGCTGTAATTCTTGAATTTCAGCCAGTGACAAGTTGAGGATCCTGCAGCGACGGATGAAAGCCAGTCGCTCACCATGCTTCTCGGTATAGACACGGTAACCGTTTTCCTGCCGATCTGGCGGTGGCAACAAGCCCTCCCGTTCGTAGAATCGGACAGTCTGAGTATCGACCCCTACTGACCGTGCCAACTGTCCAATGCGCATCATGCTTCTCCTCAACGTATTCTCTACCCTGTTGACCTTATAGCTACTATATGGTTTTGAATGGTAACACCATATTGTTCAAGTGGAGCCGTGTCATGAGTAAATCTTGTGATGGCCCATGTGGCTGCGGACTGAATTGAGCGGAGCAAAAAAAGGCATGAGCCACAGGGTTGATCTTGATTTCGGAGGCGAGAGCATTGGGTGATAAGTGCGCGCTACTCTTCG
>NZ_CAXBOV010000046.1:0-13261 GCF_963977355.1 uncultured Halopseudomonas sp.
AAGTGGGTCAATTTTATTGGCCAAAAGTGGGTCAAAATTAATGGCCATTGACACTTACCGTGACCTGTACGAGCAGGTTTGGACCTACTCTGCTTGGGCCAAGGAGCAAGGCATTGATGGGCGTGACACAGGAATCGACCTGGTAGCTAAAACACAAGGTACTGGCGAGTTTCACGCGATCCAGTGCAAGCTCTACGCGGAGGATTACCGCGTACAGAAGAGGGACATTGATAGCTTCTTCACGGCTTCTGGTAAGGCGCCGTTCTCCCATAGAGTTATCGTGACTACCACTAACAACTGGAGCGAGCACGCCGAGGACGCTCTACAGGGTCAGCAGCCGCCAGTTAGCAAGATTGACCTACAAGCCTTGGAAGAAAGCCAAATCGATTGGGTAAGGTACCAAGCAGATCAGGCGGTGGTGCTAAAACCTAAGAAGCAATTACGAGATCACCAGCAGACAGCATTGAATGCGGTAACGGCAGGGCTCCAGAACACGGATCGTGGCAAGCTAATCATGGCCTGCGGCACGGGAAAGACTTTTGCTAGCTTGAAAATTGCTGAGCACCTTGCAGGTAAGGGCAAGCGCGTGCTGTTTCTCGTGCCAAGCTTGTCGCTGTTATCTCAAACGCTTACTGAGTGGACCCAGGAGAGCGAAACGCCGCTCCATAGCTTTGCCGTCTGCTCCGATAGCGATGTAGGCAAAAAACGCAAGGCTGAAGACGACGCGGTTCAGGTGTTTACCCACGAGCTGCGCTATCCGGCCACCACCAAGGCTGATCGTTTCGCCGCAGAGATGCTCAAACGCTCCGATGCTGACCACATGAGCGTGGTGTATTCCACCTATCACTCAATCGACGTGATCAGCCGAGCTCAATATGAGCATGGCCTTGCTGCTTTCGATTTGGTGATCTGCGACGAAGCTCATCGCACCACCGGCGCCACTTTTGGTGACGATGACGAAAGCGCTTTCGTGCGCATCCACGACGCTGATTACATTCGCGCCAGCAAGCGGCTATACATGACGGCTACCCCGCGCATTTACGGTGATAGCGCGAAGGTGAAGGCCGAGCTGGGCGAAGTGACCCTTTGCTCTATGGATGATGAAGCTCTTTTCGGTAAGGAGCTGTTCGTCATCAACTTCTCCGAGGCTGTTCAGCGCGGCTTGCTCACCGACTACAAAGTCTTGGTTCTTACCGTTGAAGAGAGCGTCATTAGCCGCCGCTTGCAGGAGCTGCTGAGGGACGAAGATAACCAGCTGAAGGTGGATGACGCCGCAAAAATTGTCGGCTGCTGGAAGGCTTTGGCCAAACAAGGTCTGTCAGAACACCTGACGGGTGACGAAGAGCCCATGAAGCGCGCGGTGGCCTTCTGTCAGGTCATTTCGCCCAACTATAAAGGTACGAAGCACAAAGTTAGCTCCGTCAATATCGCGAATACTTTCAAGTCGGTGGTGGACGCCTACCAAGAGGCCGAAGAAATCGACGAAGCCGACCGTTTGATCTGCGAGGCCGAGCACGTCGATGGCGGCATGAACGCCAGCCAGAAAGAGGTCAAGCTGAATTGGCTCAAAGAGGAGCCGCCGGCCAATACGTGTCGCATCCTCAGCAACGTGCGCTGCCTTTCTGAAGGCGTGGACGTACCAGCCTTGGACGCGGTGCTATTTCTCACGCCACGTAACTCACAGGTAGATGTAGTGCAGTCGGTGGGCCGGGTTATGCGTAATGCGCCGGGTAAAAAGCGCGGTTACGTAGTTCTGCCGGTGGTCATTCCCGCAGGAATGCAGGCGCATGAAGCGCTCAACGACAACCAAACCTACAAGGTCGTTTGGCAAGTACTCCAAGCGCTGCGTTCCCATGACGACAGCTTTGATGCGATGGTCAATAAACTCGATTTAATCGGGTCAGATCCGCGCAAGATGGAAGTCATCGCCATCACGGATAAGGTCGATAGAAAGGCAAAGAGTAGCGGAGCCAAGAATACGCAGGCAGGCAAAGGTCAATACGGAATTGGCGAGAAGCGTCCAAAATTTGATGTGGACGGGCAGATGACTCAGCAGGGCGATCTCACCTATGAGGTGGGTGAGATCGAAAAAGCTATCTACGCTAAGATTGTTGAAAAATGTGGCAACCGTCACCACTGGGAAGATTGGGCTAACGATATTGCCAAGATCGCCCGCACCCACATCGACCGCATTCAGGGCATTCTTGAAAATCCTGAGTACACCAGTGAGAAGGCAACCTTTGAGGCCTTTGCTGCCGAGCTGCGCGATGACCTGAACGATAGCATCACCGACGGTGAAATTGTCGAGATGCTGGCCCAGCACCTGGTAACCAAACCGGTGTTCGATGCGCTGTTTGATGAATATAGCTTTGCCAACCATAACCCCATGTCTATAGCCATGCAGGGGGTTCTTGACGCACTCAATGAACACCAGCTAGCAAAAGAAGCCAACACACTGGAGAAGTTCTATCAGAGCGTCCGCCAGCGAGCCTCCGGTATCGACAGCGCTCAAGGCAAGCAGAAGATCATCGTCGAGCTGTATGACAAGTTTTTCCGTAACGCTTTCCCGCGTATGACGGAGCGCTTGGGCATTGTATACACCCCAGTTGAGGTAGTGGATTTCATTCTGCACAGCGTGAATCATCTGCTGCAAAAGGAATTCGGGCAGACGCTGGGCAGTAAGGGTGTCCACATCATCGATCCTTTTGCCGGTACGGGGACCTTTATCACCCGACTGATTCAGTCTGGCCTGATAAAGCCGGAAGAGCTTCCAAACAAGTACCGCAACGAGATCCACGCCAACGAGCTCGTTCTACTGGCTTATTACATAGCAGCCATCAACATTGAAGCCGCATACCACGGACAAGTGATCGACGAGTACACACCCTTTGAGGGCATCTGTTTGACAGACACCTTCCAGATGTACGAGAAGGATGATCTGGTCGATGAGCTGCTGGAAGACAATAGTGCTCGCCGTAAACGCCAGAAGGAGCTGGATATTCGGGTGATCGTGGGTAACCCTCCTTATTCGGTGGGTCAGAAAAGTGAGAACGACAATAACGATAACGTCGAATACCCCTCTCTGGATGCCCGCATCCGCTCCACGTATGCCGAACGCTCTGACGCCACCCTAGCCAAAGGGTTGTATGACAGCTATATCCGAGCCATTCGATGGGCAAGTGACCGTATCGGCGATGCCGGCATCATCGGATTTGTCACCAATGCAGGATTTATGGAAGCAAACACTGCGGATGGTTTGCGTAAGTGCCTAGCCGATGAGTTCTCTAGCCTTTATGTGCTCCATCTGCGCGGTAACCAGCGCACTAGTGGCGAAACCTCACGCAAGGAAGGTGGCAAGATATTTGGCAGCGGCAGTCGCGCACCTATTGCCATCTCCCTGTTGGTTAAGAACCCTGCCGCAAAGGCCCATGGCCAGATCTTTTTTCATGACATTGGTGACTATCTCAGCCGTGAGGAAAAGCTAGAGAAAATCGCAGGCTTTAGCAATGTTGCCGGTATAGAGCAATGGCAGCAAATCACCCCGGATGAGCACGGTGACTGGCTCAAACAGCGCGACGACAGTTTCAACCAATTCATCGTTCTGGGTGACAAGAAGGGCGATGCCCCCAAGCTATTTGATAACTTCTCGTTGGGAGTCGTGACGAATCGCGATGCATGGGCCTACAACGCCAGCCGGACCAAGCTGGCAACCAATATGACAAGCATGATCGGTTTCTACAATTTCGAAGTAGAGCGCTTCAACGCGGCGCACCCGGGGCTGGATACGAAGGCACGGCAGGCGAAGGTTGATGGTTTTATTGAAAGCGACCCAACTCGTATCAGTTGGACCCGCGCGTTGAAGCAGGACCTCGGAAAAAATCGCACTTATGCTTTCGAGGCAGAATGCATGACGCCTGCGTTATACCGCCCTTTCACCAAGCAATGGCTTTATTTCAACCGTCGCTTCAACGAGATGGTCTACCAGATGCCGCGAATCTTCCCGAACGCAGTGGCTGACAATATCGCCATCATGGTTAAGCAGCGACCGATTGAGAATAGCCACTTGGCGTTGATGGTGAGTGCGCCGCCTGAACTACAGACAGACGGTGGGGCGCAGAGTTTTCCACTGTATCTTTACGATGAGGTCGCCCAAGCCTCCAATGACGATCTCTTTGCGGTGCAATCCGTAGGCGGCCTGCGTCGCCGCGATGCTATTACCGACGCAGGTCTGGCCCATTTCGAGTCTGCTTACCCATATGAGGAGCTCGGCAAACAAGACCTGTTCTACTACGTCTACGGCATTCTCCATTCCTCGGACTACCGCAAGCGCTATGCTGACAATCTGACGAAGGAGCTACCGCGCATTCCGGCAGTGAAAACAGCTGCCGATTTCTGGACCTTCAGCCGCGCGGGTCGTGCTTTGGCAGCTCTTCATCTCAATTACGAAACTGTCGATCCGTACCCACTGACGATCGAGGCGAAGGGTAAGTTGACCGATGCGGACTACCGTGTCGAAAAAATGAAATTCGCCAAGGCCAAGGACCCCGAAACGGGCAAGAGCATCAATGATCGCAGCACGGTGATTTACAACGGCAAGATAACGCTCAAGGGCATCCCGCTGGAGGCTTGGGACTATGTGATCAACGGCAAGGCCGCCCTTGATTGGGTGATGGAGCGACAGGCCGTGCGCACTGATAAGGCCAGCGGCATCGTTAACGACGCAAACGACTGGGCCAACGAGACCATGGGCAACCCCAAGTATCCGCTGGAGCTGTTCCAGCGTGTGGTGACCGTCAGCCTGGAAACCCAGCAGATCGTGAACAACCTGCCGCCTTTGGATATTTGAGGTGTAGGTACTTTGCTTAGCGCAGGGAGGCGTGATGAGCGACTCAGCAATACCTTTGGGCGAACGTGATGGCCAGATGTATCGGGCCTACGAGGTCGAGAATGGCCTTCGCTGTGGCTGTGTTTGTCCAGGGTGTCGTCAGCCTTTAGTTGCGGCCAATCAAGGCCAGAAGCGCTTTCCTTACTTT
Organism: uncultured Halopseudomonas sp.; assembly: GCF_963977355.1. Classification (NCBI taxonomy): domain Bacteria; kingdom Pseudomonadati; phylum Pseudomonadota; class Gammaproteobacteria; order Pseudomonadales; family Pseudomonadaceae; genus Halopseudomonas; species uncultured Halopseudomonas sp. Next base: position 5,034 of record NZ_CAXBOV010000046.1, read on the forward strand.
CGTCATGAGGAGCTGGAAGGCTGCGCTAACGGCCGGGCGGAGGGTGTGCGCCGGGCTGCTGTTCAGGTTATAGCTCAAAAAGGCAAATTGCTGCTACCAGGGTTCAGTGATGCAGCCACCTTTGTAGCGGAAAGCGGAAGAGTCTTTACTCGCGACATCTGCTTTGATCCAGTTGCGGTCCAGGCTGACGAGGTTGAACGCTTCGTTGATCTCGATGATTTGCGTGCGCATGCCCTCATTCTCAGCAAAGGCCGGCAGCTTGTGGTCCGTATCAAGGTAACGGCTCGCCAAGAACATGAGCGGAATAAACGCTTACGGGCGATGAATTTATCCAGTATTGAAATCGATCTTCACCATCTCTCCGATGCTGAAATCAATGATGCAGTCATCTTCGAGCAAGCGGTTCTCTGCGATCCAGTTAATCGGAAATGGATAAGGTCATTGCGGGGCGACTTGCTTACACAACGTGCTCTGGCTGCTCTTGAGTTAGATGCTGCAAAGGCCGATCAAGAATGGGCGTTAGCGGAGGCAGAGCGCCTGGCAGCCGAAGAAGCCTCCGTCCGTGAGGAAGAAGCCCATAGAAAGCAAATGGTAGAGGCGCTGTTGGCTCATCGAGCGACCCAGAGAGCGATGGCGGCCAACTACACCGCTTGCTGGAGCCCGGAGCTTGATAGTGTTGGCGCCCTGAAACAACGGGAAGGAGCGATCGTAACTACTATGCTAAAAGCCGTCCGTGAGTGGGATGGTCGGGGAGCTGAGTGCACTGCTTGCCGGTTGGTTAATCCACCAGGCTCGAGTTTTTGCTTTTATTGCAGCTCCGACAAAAGCCAATTACGAGCAATGCACTATGCCCCGGATCTCGGAAAAACCATCGTGACTCGGATGCGTTGCTCAGCCGCGCCGGCTCAGTCTTTAAGTACCGTGCCTACTTTGCTGCTAGGTCCGGACATTTTCTAAGCCGTGATTGATGCTAACGACAGCGTGTCTTGAAAATACGTCTCCAAAATTCATAGTTACCGGTTGGCAGCGAATGAATACGATCCTCCTGCGGTACGCCACTAACCAGGAGATTGAAATGTCTAAATCACAAGACCAGCAACGCCAGCAACAGAATCAGCGATCCGACGCCCTGAATAACAACCGTGGCACCTCAGGCACAAACAAGACGAACGGCCAGGTTCACGGCAACCGCGGAAAGCAGCTAAATCCCAACCAACAATAAGGAATCGCCCCCGGCCTAATGCTGGGGGCCTATATCTGATATGGAATCACAGATTGGTTTTGCCTCTCAAGGTGAGCTGCTCAAGGCAATTTTTGACGCATTCGGCATTTTGCCTAGAAAGGAAGATCCCAGAGATCTCTTTGATGAGAAAGAAAAAAAGACTTTGCAGAAGCGGTTGAAACGCCTTGCGAACGAAGAGGGAGGTCTCGGCTCGAATTTCGGGGAGGGTGTCGTTACTCTCAGTAGCCTGCTCAGCATTTATTTGCCAGACATGACCTTGATGAGCGCTATCGGCGATGTCCTTTCTGACGTCCAAGAGGCCTACGTTGCCCTCCTTCGGACGGAAGGTACCTACCTGTCGAAAGGTGAGACCATCCGCTACTTTATGTCAATCAGGGCTGTCCCTCTGCTGGTTATGTCTTTGCATCGAAGTGTTCTTTTTTACAGGCCAGATACCCTTTGGCTAAAGACCCCTGCAGATCGGTTTTGGTATCTCCCCAGCATTGACGCTGAAGGTCAGGTAACCCTCCCTCTGGAAAAGGTAATGCGCTGGGCGTATGAGACATGCGGGACTTCTCAAACTCAGTTCCATTTTCCAGGCAAAAATCCAACTAGTGAGAATGCTCGTCTCCAGAACAACCTCGACAATGCCGTTAACTGGACCCGGGGTTCGCATATGCCATCGCTACCCGGGTTGCTCAGGAACTTCTCGGAATCCTTCAGTGCGATGTCTGCTGCTGGCAAGGAGATCCCGAACGCAATGAAGGATAGCATCCTCGCGAATTTGGTTCTCAGCCGCTTTAGTAGCTATGTATCCAGGGAGATCACTAAAGCATACGGCGTGGAGTATTTACGGGAGATCTGCGCTCAATTCTGCTCTTACGATAGCTACATCGAGCTAGATCTCGGCGAATTTTACAGAGAGATCGCGCCAGTGATCAGCACGAAAGCCACAAAAGAGGACCAATTGGCGACGAGGGCAAAAGCTGTTGGAGACTATTGGTCTTTTTTGACAGAAAAAATAGTGATGGCGCAGGAAGAGTTACAGCAGGCCTATGATCCATATCGAGGGCTTGTGTCTGAAGGCGTGTTCGATGCGCTGACGCGGAAATATGGGGCTTTTGCTGTGCAGGCGAGCGTTGATCCGACCCATCGTAAGAAGCAGTTTCAGCCGCCTTATTGTTTCTTTCAGATGCTAGGGCTGGGTTTCGAGTTAAAGCGAGATGGCCTGATTCAATGGGAGCAAATTGAAAACTATGCCGCTGACATCGAAAACCACTCGCTAGGCGACCACCTCGGTTGGCTGGTGGCATGGTTACGTGCCGCATATTGCTACCGTAAAAAGGACTACACAGCCGCCATGCCCCATTACCAGCAGGCTTTTGATCTGGCCAAGTATCGAGCTGGGAAAAGCCAGTACGATCTGGTGAACCAATACGTCGAGGTTGCGGCTAAAAATGGAAAAAATAAATGCTTCAAGAACGGAGTTGCGTGGGCGCAGTACCTCCAGATACCCATCCGCTGGCTGCGTGATGACGAGCCAACAGATGAAAAGCTGGATATGGTTTTCTATATGCTAAAAGTTGCTCGATACGATCACCAGTTGTGATCAGGCCGGAAAACCAGAGGCTAGGGCCTTCCCGGTGGGGATCAGGAAGGTCACTGAACTCGATAAATCAAAGCAATCCCCGCTCAGCAAAACTCACCGAATCTGCGCCGCCAATTACTAGGTGATCTAGTACGCGGACTTCGATGGTGTCGAGAGCGGTTTGCAGACGCTTGGTGAGTGCGACGTCAGCCGAACTGGGCTCCGGTCTGCCGCTGGGGTGGTTGTGAGTGAGAATAACGCAAGCTGCGTTGGCGTTCAGCACGCTCTTGATCACTTCACGGGGGTAGACGCTGGCACTGTCGATGGTGCCGTGGAAGAGAATTTCAAAGCCAAGCACTCCATGCTGGCTGTCCAGCAGAATGATGCCAAAGACTTCACGTTCTTCTGCTGCCAGCTTGGCCATGAGGTAGTTCTTCACGTGTTGAGGGCTGGTCAGGTAATTGCTGCGTTTGAACCGGGTTTCCAGGATGCTCTGCGCCCAGCTCAGTACTTCTTTTTCCGACAAGGGAATGCCGGCAGGCGGCGCAATGGCCGCCTGAGTCGCTATTTTCTGCATGAGGTACTCCGTTTGAATGTCGCGCGTGGGCTAGTGGGGAATGGCTTGTTGGTCTTGGAGATCTTGCGTGCGCTGCTTGATGAGATCGTGCAAGGTCGGTTGCTCGCGCTTGGGTCTGCGGCTGCTGTAGCCAGTTGATGTAGGTGTTTGGGCCGGTAACGTTGCTGGCGCCTCTGTATAGAACTCCTCTAGTACGTGCTCGGCATCATCGGCAGTGTCTTCGAAGGCACCGTTGAGCAGGCCTTGTTTGGCGGCGGCATCCAGAGCCGTTTGGTTGAAGCCTGCCTCACGGCGGTTGTTGTCCAGCGCGTTCGCCTGATTGAGCGCTTCTTCCATGGATAAGCCGGTTCGCAGAATCAGATCCACATAGTAGATTGGTGTCCCGTGGCTTTGTCGGGTCGATTTGCCGCGCAGACGGATCTCTAGGGGTAGGCAGGCCAATCGATCGCCTGACAGTGCCTGCAGATAACTCAGCCTGGCGGTGAGGGTACGGATGCTATTGAAGCCCGTGGTTCTGAATACAAAGCTACCCAACAGGTCATCATCTCCAATAGCCACATTGAGCCGGCCATATGGCTTGCAGGCGCCACCTTTGGCCATGGGACAGCCATCCGGGCTGGGGCAGGGCAATGACTGCAGTCCATCGCTGGTGGAGCGCTTGCATGTGTCACCATTCCCCACGCACAGCGGACGGCCGCTGGTGCGATCAAACAAGCAGTACTCAGCCCGGAAATTCAATCCAGGATCGTTAAACAACAGCCGCATCGGGATTGTGCGAATCTTGCCACCTTGATCCCGGCGCAGTTGCTCATCAACCGGGTGCAACACCCAGCCGTCTCTGGTTTGTACCTGGGAAGTAATGGTGAACTGGTCGTCCTTTTCCGGCAGACGCATGCCGTTTTTCTCGACCACCTTGCCTATGGATATCCGTCCGAGCACGGGCGGGGTAATAGCCAGACCTTTGATCATGGGAATGCTCCTAATGGAATCAAACACAAAAAAAGGCCGACTGCTGGTTAAGCAGTCAGCCTTTGTGTGGGGGGTAATGGACATCAGCTAACCAGAAAGCGCCGGCTCCCGGGTTTGCTGGTCTGGTACAGGGCTTTCAACTCAGGGCGTGCTTTGAGAAGAGCCTCCAGGTCCAGCGCAACGCTGTCCTTAGCCTTCTTCCAGGTAACGGACCCTTCGGCAAAGACGGCTTTGGTAGCAGGGCCCATGGCCTCTTGGAGACGCTGCTTGAGAACGGACTCCTGGGTGCCCAGTTCGGCTAATGACAGACGCACCTGTTTCAGCTCGGTATAGGTTTGGGATAGCACCTGATCTTCAGAGAAGTCCGTCACCACACCGTTATCTTCTGGGTAGAGCAACCGTAAGGCTTGATCAGCCGAGTCGGATCCGTCTGCAGGGGGAGGGGTGTCGGTTTCAACGTAACGCCAGAATTGCTGTTCAAGCTCAATCAGATTCTGGATCAGGATCTCGTCACGCTCGATCCGATAAACCTCCAGCTGTTGCCCACCGAGCAATACTGCAACATCGGCAGCTTGCTTGCCGGTAACCGCCAACTGGTGCATCACCTGAACCTCGACGTACTTGGGTACGCCATCACGCCAAAGCCGGGCCCCATTTATCCCTGCCGTCTTGCATTCCAGGATCTGCACCTCGGCACTGCCAACCACTTCACGGTCGATATTGGCCAGCATCCAGGGATGCTCTTGATGCTGCAGGACAGCGTTTACCTTGCGCACCTTGTTACCCGTTCGGCGCTGGTACTGGGAGGCCACCACCGGTTCGAGTATCACACCCCAAAATACAGGAGCGGTGTCATCATCCGAATCTGGCTTGGCCAGCCCATGATTACGGCTGGTCTTCTCCAGCCATAGTTCCAGTGGCGACTTGTAGGGGTTGAGACCAATGGCGGCCGAGGAGTCCGAGCTGCCAATGCCGCGCTTACGTACGTCAAGCCAATCATTGCGGCTGAGATCCTTGGTACTGACGAGGCGCAACATGCCGCGGTTGGTCCTATTGCTGGACGGGATAGAAGATGATCCGTGTGTGTTCATAACAAACTCCAGACGCACAAAAGCCCGATCAGCGCTGGCTGATCGGGCTTATGCCGTTAAGTGGAAAAAGAGTGAAAGGGTAGAGAGTCGTTTGCTGAGAGTCAGGCTTCAAACCACCAGGGCCAAGGCGTGATCAAGGGCTTTCTGCTTCAAGCTGGCGCCCTGGCCAAACCAGGCTGAGTCCAGACGGTGGTCCACACTACGGGCGCGTTTGTCATGGTCCACGTACTCGGTCACGGCATTAAGAAGGCCCCAGGCGGTGTTGTGGGCTGATTCCATATGAGAACCGCGGCCCTTTCCTGAGTAGAGCTCCTGGACCTTCTGTAGCGCCCTATGCTGAGTCAGCTCGCGACGGTTGGCGACATCCTTCTCGGTATCGCAAATCACCTGCAGGAAATAACCCAGAGCTTCGCCGGTATTTACCTTCCGCTCAGAAAGCACTTTCATGCGGTACATAAAGTCATCCCACTGTGACACCGAAACCCCCAGCTGGCGCTTCACCGCTTGGGGATTGAACTCGGTATTGTGTGGCACGCGTATAGACTCGGCGGAACCGTTCACCGCAATGGCTAGGGTGTTATTGCAGACCACCCTAACCGTCGTGGGAGTGGCTACGGTAGCTAGGCTGCCATCACAGGACGTGGCCAACAGCAGGTAACCACTGACCATGTCATTGCCTTTAAGTACCGAAGCTTGGCCGGTACGCGCTAAGGCCCAGAACTTGCGGCCGCCTTTGAGAACGCCAGCGGTTTCCAGTTCATACCCAGCGTATTCGGTCAGGTCACGATAGAACTCCAGCACGTCAAAGGGCTGCACTACCTTGTAGCGCTGCGACACCACTGAGAGCGGTGCCTTGGTATCCGAGCGATAAAGCACTTTTTGCTCTGGGTAGCTGTGGATACTGCCTAGATGTGCTGCAGAGTCTGACATGAAGCGTACGGGAGACTCCTCGATCTGCCAGTCCATTCCGGCTTCGTGCTGCCAGACCTCCAATGGCTGATTCTGGGACAACTGACTACCTAGGCCATGCCACGGGGTAGCGCCAACAAACGCCATGTTCTCGATTTGATGTGCCATGAAAATCTCCTGTAAACGGCATAAGCGCCCGTCCGGATTCGGGCCGGGTAGGGCGCTGATAAGAGGGAGGGGGTGCGGTTAAAAGTGGTGGGAGCAATCGTTGCAGCGGTAGTGGCAGAGCAGTTCTTCATCCAGAACAGTGCCAAGGCGTATGCCGGCAATACAGCCGACAAGACCGCCGCTGATGGCACCGAGCACGGCACCAGATGCCGTGGCTGCTGGGCCGGCAATACTGAATACCGCAGCGCCTACGCGCGCACCTTCAACAGCGCCTTTGGCTGAACCGGCTGCGCCACTCAGTGCGCCAGCAACGGTGCCAACAGTGCCACCGATACGCTTGCCGTAGTGACAGCGCTGCACGCTGCGGGAATGACAGACAGGACAGGATGGAATCACGAAAATCACCTCATGCAGAACCGGTTGAGCCGACCGGCTGGGTATGCTCTTGAGGGTGATATAGGTTTCAATTTGTTTTCAATCGAAGCGGCGGCAGGTCGCTTGGCATAGAGCGGACGTCTTATCGGTCCAAATGAGATAATTTGAAGCTGACGCAGCGATCAAAGAGACGCCGGGCTCGTATGGGATAGTCATTCAAAAGGATCTACTGACAGGTGAGATCCGTTGAAACATCGACGGTTCTACCTCTCAGAGTTTCATGAATTGATTCAGACTCCCAAGCACCGTTTGGTGCTGATTAGCGGCCCTTGACGATGTACCTGAAGGGCCCTGTATAGCCGTTGTTCGCTCCGACGAATTAGAAAGGTAGGTAGACGTGGAATTTAGTGACGAAGCAATACAGCTGCTCCGTGCAGGCGGCCTTCACATTGAGCTCGAAGCAGTTGTGCTCGGTGCTCATACATTCAAAGCGGCCGGTAAGGACGTGGGGAAGGTGACAGTGGTGGGCACCAAGGGTGGGCCAATGGGCCATTCTATCCAATGCGAGCCCTATGGGATTTTTGAGTTGGACGCAGAGTTCAGCGTATATCGTGAACTGGCCAGTCGCCTGGATGAGCCGAAGCGGGTCAAATTCAAAGCTGATCTGAAACCGATCAAGGATCAGGGGGCCTATGCGGTGCATCTGCTTGAGGTTTTGGAGTGAGGAAGACGATTCGCGCAAGTGGCGTGTCGGAATCGGGCGCGGGACCTGGCGGGCCGGAGCTACGCGGCGCGGATTGAAGAGTTGTTGGTGGCGAGCTGGTGCTGCCGCGTGGTTTGGAGGCAGATACTGATCACGGCAGACCAATCAGCCAGAAGCAGGCACTTGCTTCGTCGTGTCACCCTGCAGTCTGGATCCGCACGCTGATGAAAGCAATGATGCATGACTAGGGACAGCCCTTGGATCTAACCCTATTAACTAAATTGTCGATTAAGGAAGGGGCATGGGGGCACTCAGAACGAGTTCCTTGAGCTAGGTTGAGCGTTCCACGAGCTCTCACAATATAGCGCCATCAGCGAAGCTTTATTAAAGATTGGCCCATTATCGATAAGCTTGTTCCTGTCAGCTGCCGTAGGTCGGCAGTCTCATATGCCGGTTCGCATCGGACAGAAGACGCGCAGCCACATATAGTCGCCGGCCTCCAGCTCGACCCAATACTTGTTCAGCGGGTACACCGCCTTGCCTTCCAACTCGTACAGGCCGTGCTCCATTCCATGGATTTCGGCAAAGGGGAGCATGCATGTAAACATCGTCAACTTCCTGCACGG
>NZ_CAXBOV010000047.1:0-7598 GCF_963977355.1 uncultured Halopseudomonas sp.
ACAGCATTCATAATGCTGGGGTCCCTGGTTCAAGTCCAGGTGTAGCCACCAACAATTTCAAAGGCTTAGCTTCGGTTAGGCCTTTTTTTATGTTCGCGTGAAAGGCTATAGACGCCGCAGCAATTCCTGCTCGATTCTCTGGGTTGTCTCGCAGCCCATCTCAGTAATAGATACCTCTGCCAGCAAACGCTCCACCGCGCTCTCAAGCTGATCGGCGAGTGCCGCCGCACGCCAATGGTAACGCAGCAAGAGCGCTGAGCTGAGAATCGCAGCTAGAGGATTGGCTTTTCCGGTGCCGGCGATATCCGGTGCGCTGCCGTGAACCGGCTCGGCGAGCGCAATACCCTGACCCCAGTTGAGAGACGGCGCCATTCCCAGGCCGCCGGACCAGTGACTGGCCAGATCTGACAATATATCGCCAAACAGGTTGGTGGTGACCAGTAGGTCAAAATTGTCCGGGCTTTCGACCAGCTGCAGCGCGGCAACATCGACCAGACGCTCATCGACAATATTATTTAACCCCGCCGTGGCAAGCACTTGCCGGCAACTGTCACGAAACAGTCCGCAGGTCAGGGGCAGGACGTTGGCCTTGTGAACCAGGGTGATACGTCTGCTTGCGCGCAGACCTGCAACCTCGGCCGCGCGCTGGGCGATGTGTTCGCTGGCCTGCCGGCTGATGTGCCGCTCTGCTACCGCCAGGTCAGCTGATTGCATGTGTTCGCGACCGATATACAGGCCTTCGCTGTTCTCGCGCAGAATCAACAGATCAACATCCGCACGACTCGACACCTGAGGCCAGCTGCGCACTGGCCGCAGATTCACGTTCAGCTCAAGGCACTGGCGAAGGGTGAGTATGGCGCTGCGATAGCCTTCAACCTGCTTCGAGGGTGACGACACGGCACCAAAAAGCCCGGCTCCACACTCTCGCATCCGTTGCAGCGTCTCTTCGGGCACTGACTGGCCGTGACGCTCAAAGCAGCCCCAACCGGCTTCAGCCTCGACTATCTGCAGATCAGGCAACAACCGTTCCAGCACCCTGATTGCGGTCGGAACTACCTCCTGCCCGATACCATCGCCTAGAATAACGCACAATCGAGTCATCTCTTTCGCGTCTCCCATGTGGCCAACAGCAAGCCGATAAAAGTCAACGCACCACCCAGGAGGTGATACCAGTGCAGCCTCTCACCAAGCAGAAGTACACCGAGCAGCGCGGTGAAAACCGGCATCAGATAACTGAACAGCGATGCCGTGCCAGGCCCAAGCACCCTCACCCCATTGTTCCATGCCATATAAGCAAACAGCGACGCCATGACAGCGGTATAACCAATAGCCCCCGCCGCGTGCAAGCTCACGGGCATGGGTCCGGTAAGGCTGTACTCCCAAAGGTAGAAAGGCAATAGAAGCGGCACCCCGCATAACAGCATGGCCGCCAATTGCACCAGGCCTGGTACAGGCAACATCCAGCGCCGCAACAACACTGAATAGAGCCCCCAGGCAAGCACCGCGACCACCATGATCAGGTCCCCGGGATTGAACTGTAGTCCGAGCAGAATTTGCGGCTCCCCGCGGGTGAGAATGACCAACAATCCACAGAAGGACAGCATCGCTCCCAGTACGGTAGCTCGGGTGGGCAATTCGTGCAGGATGATCAGGGTCCAGATGAACGCAGCGACAGGTAATCCGGTGTTGACCAGGGTTATGTTGATCGCCGTGGTGCTTTGCGCCGCAAGGTAGAGCAGGGTGTTATAGGTGGCGATACTCAGTGCCGCCAGGGTCAGAACCTGCCAACGGTGGGCGAGCAATGTGTGTCTATGATGCCAGAGGCCCCCAGCCGTAAAGGGCAGCAGCAACAAGAGCGCAGTAGTCCAGCGCCAGAAGGACAAGCCTACAGGAGGCAATAATCCAGCGCTTGCGCGTGCTATCAGAGCGTTCCCGGCCCAGGCCAGGGTACCGAGCACCAAGCCGGCCATGGCCAGGTGACGCGGGCTCACATTCAAGGGGGGCTGAGCCGATACTGTTCCGGGATCTGTTCGGGACCGTTGACTGTCACATCCAGGTCCTTGAGCTGACCATCCTTGATACCGTAAATGAAGCCGTGCACGGTAAGTGGCTGATCACGGTGCCAGGCATTTTGCACAATACTGGTATGACTGACATTGGCGACCTGACGAATAACGTTCAATTCGCACATACGGTCTAGTTCTGTTTCCTCATCGTCTATCAGTTTTAATTTCATGCGCTCGTCGTAGTAAAGATCGCGAATAGAGCGTAACCAGCCATCGCTGAGTCCGAGCTGCTTATTGTGCATCGCAGCCCGCACACCGCCGCATCCGTAGTGGCCGGTAACGATAATGTGTTTCACCTTGAGCACATCAACTGCGAACTGCATGACTGAAAGGCAATTGAGGTCGGTATGCAATACCACGTTGGCTATATTGCGATGGACAAAGAGTTCACCGGGTAACAGGCCGACAATCTCGTTTGCTGGCACCCTGGAGTCGGCACAGCCGATCCACAGATACTCCGGCGCCTGCTGCCGGGCAAGTTTGGTAAAGAACTCCGGGTCCTCCTGCTTGATCGCCGCGGCCCACTCGCGGTTGTTGCTGAACAGGTGTTTCAAATCGGTCATCGTACATCCTTATTGGAGGCTTCCCTGCTCAATCAACCAGGGAATAAGCCATTACCAGTGCGTCTTCACTGCCGCCTGCGGCAGGATAATAATTGGGTCTGCGGCCTATTTCGTTAAACCCGAAACGCTCATAAAGCCGCGATGCTGAAAGGTTCGAAGCCCTGACCTCGAGAAAGGTCACCTCTGCCCCCTTTTGCCTTGCCCGGTCCACAATAAATTCGAGCAAAGCTGCGCCCAGACCGGCTTTCTGGTCCTGTGGGCGGATGGTAATGTTCAGAAGGTGGGACTCATCTCCTGCGACCGACAGCACGGTATGACCAACCTGCTCCTCGCCACGAAACATGAGCCAGCACTCGTATCCGGGCTTGATGCAATCAAGAAAGATGCCTCGGGTCCAGGGGTGGCTGAATGCCGCAAGCTCGACCTTGAGCACAGCCTCCACATCCTCCGGCACCATCGGCTGGTAGCGCACATCGGTCATTTCACTTCGGTCCAACGGGGCATCACACGCTTCAATAATTGCCATAATCCGGCTTTTTCCTCCGGTTGTTGCAGCATGATCTCGATACCTGGGGCAAACCACCCCGATCCAAGACCTTCAAGTGCTTCTTCACGCCCTTTCAGTAGCTCCGCTGCATCCGGATCACCGGTGGCCAGGAGCCCAGCCATCGAACCAAAACATCCGATGGAGGTAACAGGCTGGAGTTCCAGCCGCGCTTGCATGAAAGCCTGCAAGGCTTCACTCGCTGCCTCGGCACTGCGCGCCACTTGCGGATTACGGCTGAGCGGCCAGCGAAAATCCGCTTGCAGGCGCGGCGCAGTGGGTAAACCGGCCGCGCGCAGGATATCGCAGAGTAAATTGTGCTCTGAAGTGCCCTTTTCCAGGCCCGGATCAGAAATCTCGATCAACAACGCGCAGGGTCCGGCCATCCATAGCTGCAGATAGAATGGGGCAACAGATCGGCCAGTTTGTTTCACCTCGGGCGAAACAACGACGGTTTCTGATGGGGTTGGCATCTGAGCCGGCAGTTGAGTTCTGGATGGCTGGGCCGCGATCTGCTCCCTGCGTTGCTGCACCAGCCTGGCAGAAGGAGACTCAACGACGGTAGCCGGCCTTTCAACTGGAACGGGCTCGCTTGAGGCTGCTGGCTTGTTGTCAGGTGCTGCCTGATCGACAGGCATCGCTTGTTCACTGGGCAGAGAACGTTCCGCCTCAGGCTCCGGCGGCAGACGCATCGCAGCATGAGCCAGGGGCTGGCGTGGAACCCAACCAACAACACCAACTGCCTCAAGGTAGGCCAGACGTTGAGACTCTCGCATTACACGTCCGCGGCTTGCGGATGAGCGCGATACGCACCTTCACGCATCAGATTAAGGGCGTTGATGTAAGCCTTGGCTGAGGCCACAACGATGTCAGTATCCGCACCATTACCATTGACGATACGACCCGCCTTTTCCAAACGCACTGTGACCTCTCCCTGGGAATCCGTGCCCTGGGTTATGGCATTGACCGAATACAGCTGCAGGATCGAATCAGACTGTACTATCTGCTCTATTGCCTTGAAGGTTGCATCAACGGGTCCAGAACCAGGGGCCGTCGCCTCCTTTTCCTGACCCTCAATACTCAGAACCACACGTGCCTGGGGAATCTCGCCCATACGTGAAGCTACTTCGAGATACACCAGCTTACTGTGCTCGATTACCTCGGTCAGGGTTTCCGATACCAGGGCCTGGAGATCCTCATCGAATATTTCATGCTTCTTATCTGCCAGTTCCTTGAATCGAGCGAAGGCCATGTTGAGATCAGCCTCGCTGCCAAGCTCGATGCCCAGTTCAAGCAACCGTGAGCGAAACGCATTACGACCTGACAATTTACCCAGGGATAACCTGTTGGTATGCCAGCCCACGGACTGCGCACTCATGATTTCATAGGTTTCGCGGTGCTTGAGCACCCCGTCCTGATGAATACCTGATTCGTGGGCAAATGCATTGGCGCCCACGATTGCCTTGTTCGGCTGTACAGCAAAACCGGTAATACCGGACACCAGCCGCGATGCGCTAAGAATGTTTTCGGTCACAATGCCGGTATTCACGCCCAGAACGTCTTCCCGGGTCTTGATCGCCATCACAATCTCTTCCAGAGCAGCATTACCCGCCCGCTCCCCAAGACCATTGATGGTGCACTCAACCTGACGAGCGCCGGCATTGACTGCCGCCAGGGAGTTGGCCACAGCCAACCCGAGATCATTGTGGCAATGCACAGAAAAAACTGCCTTGTCGGCGTTGGGCACACGTTGAATGATATGCCCGATCATCTCGCCAAACTGATGTGGAATGGCGTAGCCAACCGTATCGGGAATATTGATTGTCCGGGCACCGGCATCGATTGCCGCCTCGATAATGCGGCACAGGAAATCCAGTTCTGAGCGCCCGGCGTCCTCGCAGGAAAACTCGACGTCAGCACACAGATTACGAGCGCGCCTCACTGCTCTGACTGCCTGCTCGACAACTTGATCAGGCTCCAGGCGCAGCTTATGTTGCATGTGAATCGGGCTGGTGGCGATAAACGTATGTATTCGACCACTGTTGGCGCCCGCAAGAGCTTCGGCAGCTCGATCAATATCCGCATCCATCGCACGCGATAGGCTGCAGACAGTGCTGTCACGGATAGTGTCGGCAATCAGCTTTACTGCAGCAAAGTCACCGGGGCTTGCAATGGCAAAACCTGCCTCGATGACATCCACTCCCAACTTTTCCAGTGAGCGGGCGATGCGCAACTTTTCGTCCTTGGTCATTGATGCACCGGGGCTTTGTTCCCCATCACGCAATGTAGTATCAAAAATGATGACGCGATCGCTGTTCATCGACGCTTTCCTCTGTGCTGAATACCTGTGTGAGATCCCCGGCTTATTCTATGCCGAGCACCCTCTGCCAAAGCTGTGATCCAAAGACATACTATAACGCATAGGCGCCCTGGCTGGCTCTGCCGGCGGCAATCATGATTGATCAACGGGGCTTCACTTATGGCGAAACAACACCATGACAACTGTCTGTTTTCAGCATGATCACGTGGGGCTAAGCTGAGATCACGAAGTACAAAAACAACAGGCAAAGGTATCGTGCATATGTTCGATCGTCATTTCCAGGTGTGGCCTGATCAGGTGCCCCATCAGTTGGAGCTCCCCGCCACCAGCATGTTCCACAACCTCACGGTTTCGGCCCTTCGCTTTGGGCAACACCCTGCCATTCACTACTACGGTACCGACATCAGCTATGCGCGGTTCAAGCAGGAGGCTGAAGCACTGGCGGGGCATCTCGAGAGCGTTGGTGTCAAGAAAGGCGATCGCGTCCTGCTGTACATGCAGAACAGTCCGCAATACATCATCGGCTTTTTCGCGATCTTGCGTGCCAATGCAGTCGTAGTTCCCGTGAACCCGATGAACCGTTCGGCAGAGCTCGAGTATCTGATAGCTGATACCCAGGCCCCGGTTGCCCTCTGCGCTCAGGAATTACTGGAAAACATAGCACCGCATCTGGGCTCAGGCCACCTGCGGGAAATAGTGGTGACTGCCTACTCGGAGTACATCACCGAGGCCACAGACCTTAATTTACCTGATGCCGTCCGTGAGCCCGGGCAGGTCCATAGTAAGCAGGGGGTGACTGCCTGGCAGACAGCGCTCAAAAACAGTCTTATCCCTGGAGAGCTGACGGTCGGACCCGATGATCTTTGCGTTATTCCTTACAGCTCGGGTACTACTGGCAATCCCAAGGGTTGTGCTCACACGCATCACAGTGTGATGGCCACTAGTGTGTATGGCGCTGTCTGGACCAATGCACAACATGACATTGTTCATCTTGTATCAGTCCCGATGTTTCACGTAACCGGCATGCAGTCGTGCATGAACAGTACGCTGTACGTAGGGGGAACATTAGTGGTCATGACTCGCTGGGACCGCAAGGTTGCAGCTCAGCTGATACAACGCTGCAAGGTAAATACCTGGCGCAATATCTCGACCATGGTGGTGGATATGCTGTCAGACCCTGATATCGACCAATACGATATCGGCTCACTGAAAAGTATTGGTGGCGGTGGCGCCGCCATGCCAGCAGCGGTCGCGGCCAAACTCGCCGCCAAGACGGGACTGGTGTATATGGAGGGGTACGGATTGTCGGAAACCATGGCGCCCACACACGTCAATCCACCTCAGGCGAGCAAGGCACAATGTCTGGGGATTCCGATCATCGGGGTAGACTCACGCGTCATCAATGTCGATACCCTGGAAGAAGTCGGTCCGGGCGTTGCCGGCGAGATCATAATGCGTGGTGAGCAGATCTTTCAGGGCTACTGGAATCGGCCGGACGCTACCGAGGAAGCTTTTATCGAAGTCGACGGTCACCGCTTCTTTCGCTCCGGCGACCTGGGCTACTACGACGAAGAGGGATACTTTTTCCTTGTAGACCGCGTAAAACGCATGATCAATGCCTCTGGTTACAAGGTCTGGCCGGCTGAGGTCGAATCCCTTATGTACGCTCACCCGTCCATTCGGGAAGTCTGTGTAGTCTCAACTCCGCATCCACGCCGTGGCGAAACCGTTAAGGCCTTTGTGGTGCTGTCAGAAGCTAATGAAAAGATAAGCGCCGAGGACATCATGGGCTGGTGCCAGGAAAACATGGCGGCTTATAAATGCCCGGTAGTCGTCGAGTTTACCGACAGCATCCCAAAATCGCCTACAGGCAAGATCATGTGGCGGCTGTTGCAGGAAGAAGAATGGAAGGATGCGCGGTAACTGGAACTAAACCAATTACGCAGAGAGCTGCGATAATTGGCGCTTTTCCAGGCCCAATGGATCCCCGCGTTCGCGAGGATGACGGGGTGGGATGCTTGACGCGGCAGGTGATCTGCGACTTTTCCAACGCCCAAAGTAAAACCCCGGTCATCTTTCGATAACCGGGGTTTTGGTATAGCGCT
>NZ_CAXBOV010000048.1:0-7107 GCF_963977355.1 uncultured Halopseudomonas sp.
CCTTATCCACCGGCTCGATGCCGATGCCGCCGGGCTAATGCTCATCGCCCACGATTCAAAAGCCGCTGGCGCCCTCTCCCAATGTTTTTCCGGGCGCACCATGACCAAGCATTACCTTGCCAGGGTAACAGGCATCATCCATACCCGGGACCAGCTCATAGACACGCCGGTTGACGGCAAAGCCGCCATCAGCCGGGCCACCACCCTGAGCACCGATGAAACCAGTCAGACCAGCCTCCTGCAAGTAGCCATAGAAACTGGTCGCAAACACCAGATTCGCAAGCACTTGGAGAGCATAGGCCACCCCATTGTCGGCGACCGTCTGTACGGCAAACCTACCAAGGCCACCTTGCAACTGCTGGCCGTCAGCCTCGAGTTTGACTGCCCACTGAGCCGCCAGCGGGTGAAACTGGAATTGCCGGAGCCGCTGAACAGGCTGGAGCCAGCCTGATCACCTGATGCAGGATCATTCGACGTTCTGCGCAGTAACGCCTGGTCAAATAAGCTGGCGTCAAAATTGTAATATCAGAGCAAGCCCCGGCTGTTTTTGTTACAGATAGAAGGGTAAATACAGCGCAACAATGGGAAAGAAATAAACGATCAACAGGCAGACAAACATCAGCAAGATAAACGGCCACACGCCGCGCACAACGTCCATCACTTTGCCCCCGGCAACGGCCTGTATCACGAACAGGTTAAGCCCTACGGGCGGTGTAATCAGGGCGCACTCGATCATGATCACGAAAATGATGCCGAACCATATGGGGTCAATGCCCAGAGGCGCCAGCGACGGATAAAGCACCGGCATCATGATCAGCAGCATAGATATAGACTCCAGGAAGAAGCCCATTACCAGCAATACCAAGCACACAGCCAGTATGAATAGACCGGCACTGCCAATGTGCATGCTGACGAACATCGAGATGTCTTGCGGAATCTGATACAGGGTGATGGCTTTGCCAAACACTTTGGCGCCGGCCATGATTATGAAGATCGTTATTGTGGTTTTCATGGTGGCAATACAGGCCACTTTGAAACTATCCCAGCTGAACGTTTTCAGTGCCAACACGATGATCAGTGATAGTGTCACGCCGATGGCTGCGGATTCTGTCGGTGTGAACACACCGGCGTAGATACCGCCAATAATAATTACCGCCAGCATAATGATGGGCAGTGCGCGCAGGCTTGCAACGCGGCGCTCGCTTCTGGACGCCTTTGGCACCGGCTTGCAGGCCTTACCAAACGTTGCGTACACAAAGCTGAATACAATAAAGCTACCAGCCATGATCAAGCCCGGTCCAACTCCAGCCAGAAACATATCCACTATGGATTCTTCGGTAATAACGCCATAGACAATCATCGGAATCGACGGCGGAATCAGAATACCAAGCGTGCCACCGGCGGCAATCAGGCCCAATACAAAAGGCCGATGGTAACCGCGATCCGTCATCTCTTTGATGGCAACGCTGCCAATGGTCGCCGCGGTTGCCACAGACGATCCTGAAATAGCCGAGAAAATCGTGCACGAGGCAATGGTTGCGATGCCCAGACCACCGGGCCAATGGCCAACCCAGGTTTGCACCGCATTGAACAGATCTTTACCAACGCCGCCTTGCAATAGGATGTTAGACATCAGCAAAAACAGCGGAACAGACAGCAAAATAAAGCTGTCGAACGAAGAATACAGCGCCATAGGTACCATCAGGGGCGACATGTCAGCCAGCAATAGCATGGCAAGGCCAAGCCCACCCAGTACAAAACCCACAGGTATGCCTGATAGCAACAGCATTAGCAGGGCAAATATAATCAGCGCAACGGACATCAGACGTGGACCTCTTCGGCCGGCTGCAGGTGACCCGTCAGCACAAGCGCGGCCTCGGTCAGGCACTGAATAAACAGCAGGCCAAAACCAAGCGGAATAGCGCTTTGGGTGATCCACATCGGCAAGCCCAGCATGGAGGCGGATGCAGAATTTATGGCAATGGCGTCAATCACGATTTGCGCTCCGTACCAGGTAACCCAGGCTGAAAACAACGCAATAACGAGCAGCGACCACAACTCTGCGATAATACGTAAGCGTGGGCCAAAGCGGCCGATGAGCATATCGATCCGAATCAGGGCCTGATGCTGTAGCAGCCAACTGACGCCTAGGCAAGATGCCCAAATCTGACACAGCAATGCCAGGTCTCCTGCCCAAATGGTGGGGGACAGGAATAGGTAACGGGCAATCACCTCATAGGTGATCATGGCTGCAATAACCACAAACAAGGCGGCAGCAAGTCGCCCGCAAAGGGTAACCACGGCGTGGTTTGTGCGCACCCAGAATGAAGGATGGCTGGCGCGCCAGGCCTGCGGATTTTTTAATGAAGCGTTGACATCTGACATGAATAATCCCGACAACAAAATATTGAACAGTAACGGACGCCTGCTAAACAGGCGTCCGTTTACGGGAGGGTATGGCTAGAATCAGAGCGCGCGTGCGGCGTCAATCACTTGCTGTCCGAGGGGGCCTGCGTTTTCGATAAAGCCATCAAGCACAGGGCGGGTTGCCTCCTGCCATTTGGCGATATCCGCTGGGCTGAGTTCAATCACGTTCATTTCGTTCTTGGCGCTTGCGATGGCATCGGCTTCAAGCGTCTGAATCTTGTCGCGCAACTGCTTTTCCACCTTTACCGCTGCGTTGTGCAAAATGGTCCGTTCGCCATCGGTAAGATCCTGCCAGACTTCTTCGTTGATGATGGTCATGAACTCGATGTTGGCGTGGTTTGTCAGAGTCAGGTGGTTCATTACCTGATAAAGCTTGCGAGGGCCAACTGCGGTCACGCCGGTCATGCCGGCATCAACGGTTCCGCGTTGGTACGCCAGAAACTGTTCAGACCCTGCCATTACGGTCGGAGAAGCACCCACAGATTTGGCGAACTCACCAAGGGTTTTACCGAACACGCGCACTTTCATGCCTTCCATGTCTTCCGGCTGCTGAATGGGTTTTTTCTTGGACAGCAGGGCGACACCACCGTACGCCTGCCACCACAAAGGGCGGGCACCCGTTTTGATGATTTCGTCGTCAAGCAGCGTGCGCACGGGGCTGCCGGGCTCGGTGGCTTTTACAACTTTGTCGTTGTTCGGAAACATAAACGGTACGTAAAACACGTCAACCGCTGGAATGGTGCCAGCCAACTGGGTAAGGCTCATTACGCCCATTTCTATGGCGCCAGAGCTTACGGCGTTGTGGACTTCTTTATCTTTATACAGTTGTGCAGACGGGAATATCTGAATTTTGATGTCGCCGTTGCTGGTGCTTTCGACTTCATTTTTGAAATCGACCAGGTTCTGCCCCAAGTGGTGCTTGAGCGGCAGCTGCAACGTCACCTTTAAGGTGGTTTGAGCGAGCGCGGGCATGGCGCCAAGGGTAGACATCAGCATGCCGGAATAGAGAAGGTGTTTTAATTTCATGATCATTCCTTGTTTTTAGTTTTCTTTGGGGATGGCCTGATCAGCTGCGGCCGTTTTGCATCAACTGCTTTACTGATTGCGGGAGCGGCCGAGTCTGGCTGCGCTGTCCGGCTTTGCGAACCTGTCCGGGCAGGTCGTGATTAACAATCCCGGCCAGGCGCTGCGATTGCAGCAACAAGCCGTCGAGGTCTACGCCTGTCTCCAGGCCCATTTCATTCAGCATATGAACCAGATCTTCGGTGCAAATATTGCCAGTAGCACCGGGGGCAAAGGGGCAGCCGCCCAGACCGCCCAGAGATGCATCAAACTGATGAACCCCTGCGGCCAAGGCCGCCAGCACATTTGCCAGTCCGAGGCCGCGGGTATTATGGAAGTGCAGTGTCAGCTCCAGCTCTGGCCAGCGTTCGCGCACGGCCTGGCACAGTGACTGTACCTGGTTGGGTACCGCCATGCCGGTGGTATCAGCCAGAGTCAGGCTGTGAAGACCACATTCCAGGTAAGCGTCAACAAAGCGCAGTACCCGCTCCTGTGTTTGCGGGCCCTCAAATGGGCAACCAAAGCTGGTGGCCAAAGAGCCATTCAGGCGCATAGGCGTTCCCGCCGTCATCCCGGCAATTTGCTCAAATTGCTGCAGCGACTGATCGCAGGTCATGCGCATATTCGCCAGGTTATGGCTTTCGCTGACCGACATTACCAGGTTGATTTCATCTACGCCGAGTTCCAGTGCGCGGGTACAGCCT
Organism: uncultured Halopseudomonas sp.; assembly: GCF_963977355.1. NCBI lineage: Bacteria > Pseudomonadati > Pseudomonadota > Gammaproteobacteria > Pseudomonadales > Pseudomonadaceae > Halopseudomonas > uncultured Halopseudomonas sp. The sequence continues at coordinate 4,194 of NZ_CAXBOV010000048.1, forward strand.
TTTTCGTTGGGCACCAACGCCACATAGCGTGTCGGCGTGTCGCGTGTGATGGCGCGAATCACGTCGGCGGCGTCGCTCAGGTTGGGTACGGCGCGCGGCGAAACAAAAGAAGTCACCTCGATTTTATTCAGGCCAAGGCCAGCCAGGGCATTGATCAGCTCAATTTTGGTGGCCGTTGGGACAAAATCCGGTTCGCTTTGAAAGCCGTCGCGGGTGACCACTTCGTTAATCAGTATGCTTTTTGGAAGTTCGGTAAACATCAGATCACTTCCTTGTCTTTTAACGCCTGAATGTCCGCCGCGGAGTAGCCCAAGCTCGCCAGAATTTCGCCGTTATGTTCGCCAAGGCCAGGGCCCAGCCAGCGAGTAGTGCCCGGAGTGGCGCTTAGCTTTGGCACAATTCCCGGCAATGAAATCTCACCGCCACCGGGTAGTGGTTGTTCGGTAATCATTTCACGGGCGCGGAAATGGGGGTCTTCAAAAATCTCGGCCGCGGTATTGATCCCACTGGCGGGAACCGAAGCTTGTTCCAGCACGCCCAAGGCGTCAGCCAGAGTGCGGCGTGAGGTCCAGGCTTCAATGGCCTCGTCCAGTTCATCGCTGCGTTTAGCGCGGCCATCGTTGTGCGCAAGCTCGGGGTCATCCGCCAGATCCTGGCGGTCAATCGCGCTCATCAATCGTTTGAAAATACTGTCGCTGTTGGCGGCGATGACAATATAACGGTCGTCGCCGCTGAGGTAGGTACTGGATGGTGCAATGCCAGGCATGCTGGCGCCAGTGCGCTCGCGCACAAATCCGAACATACCGTATTCCGGGATCATACTTTCCATAACGCCGAACACGGCCTCGTAAAGCGCAACGTCAACGTATTGGCCCTTGCCACCATTTACCTTTAGGTGATGCATCGCCATCATCGCGCCGATCACACCGTACAGGGAGGCCAAGGTATCGCCAATGCTAATGCCGGCTCGTACCGGTGGCCGATCCGGGTAACCTGCAAGATAACGCAAACCGCCAATTGATTCGGCAATAGCAGCAAAGCCCGGGCGTGAGGCATACGGCCCATCCTGGCCATAGCCAGATACCCGGATCATGATCAGGGCGGGATTAATAGCTGACAGTTGCTCCCAGCCCAGATTCCACTTTTCCAAAGTCCCGGGGCGAAAGTTTTCGATAACGATGTCGCTCTCTTCCACCAGCTTATGAATGATGGCTTGAGCGTCAGGATCTTTCAGATTCAGTGTCAGGGATTTTTTGTTGCGGCTCTGTGAATACCACCATAGCGAGGTATCATTGTGCATTTTGCGCCAGCGCCGCAGTGGGTCGCCGGTGCCCGGTGGTTCAACCTTAATTACGTCGGCACCGAACTGGGCAAGGATGCTGGCTGCGTAGGGACCGGCAATCAGTGATCCCAATTCGAGGACGCGAACGCCTTCCAGGGGCAACGGCTTTTTTTCCGGATTCCCAGGGCAGGAAGATTCCTTGGTCATTTTCAACTCACCTTAAAATGGCATGGCTATCACATTATTTTCGAAAATAATGAGCCGGAATGAAAAAATGCCAAAATGGTTAAATGTGAGGCTGCCATCTCCAATTGCGATGACTGGAGTCAGTTGCTTGGTGTCAGATGTTCAAGCAGGCGTAACGTTGCCTGCGACAGCGGGTGTTGATTGCTGGTACAAAGTTTCAGGTTGCGGCTTGCCCAGTTGTCGGTGAGGGGTATGACCTTGATGCGGTGGGTGTTTACGTACGGTCGCGCAATGTCTTGCGGCATAATGCCGATGCCCAGATCCTGTTCGACCATGCGCAGCAGCGCTTCGTAGCTGGTTACCTGAATGCGCATGCGGAAGGTTTTTTCTGCAGCGGCGGCCGCCTGCAACAACTTGTTGTTAATGGCGCTGCCGGTGTGAAGGCCAACGTAGTTGTACTGCAGGGTATCTATAAAGTTCACGCTCTGGGCCTGGCTAAGCGGATGTTGGTTGGCAGTAATCAGAGCCAGTCGATCGGACTGGTAGGGGTGAATGGTCAGGTTTTCCGTGTTGCCAAGTACTTCGGTAAAAATGCCGATGTCTGCCTGGTTCTGTGCTACGGTTTCAATAATTTCCGAGCTAATGCGTTCTTCCAATTGAATCTGGATAAAAGGATGTTGATCCAGAAATGCCTTCATCTGCGCGGGCAGAAACTGGATGATGGCTGAAATATTGGCCACGATACGCACTTCGCCCCGCATGCCCTGAGAGTATTCGTTCATGCGCGCATGCACTTCTTCAAGTTGATGCAGCACACCCCTTGATAGCTGGGCTAGCGCCTTGCCAGCTTGGGTGCCTCCAACGCCACGATTGGTGCGTACCAGCAACTGAGCATTCAGGCAGGTTTCGAGTTCGCTGATGCGCTTGCTAATCGCTGAGGCCGCGATGTGTTCCTGCTCGGCAACGGCGGCTATGGTGCCCGTTTCCAAAACACGCACAAACAGGCGTAAAGAGGTGGGGTCCAAATGCATTCAAGCGCTCCAGGTATCTGCAATCCCACCGATTCTATGTATTTGCGCCCTTCAATCGGGTCGATGCCGCTACGGATGCTCTTCTGAGCCTGCACTGCCTGCTCACGGGCTTCAGTTAAGGGAAACTGACTGGACTTGCCGAGAGTCAGCTCACGCCGCTTGGCTGTATTGCTTCCCATCGCCTCACCCCTAAGCACGCCAAAGGAGAATTCAAGTAAGTCGAACTACCACCCTTTATACTCCCCAACTTCCGCTGAATTACACCAGATCTTCATAGACATCCATGGATAACCTATATTTTTTATATCAAAAAACCAGATATTTGTGGATGTTTATGGACAGTTTTAGGCATCACTCTATGTTCTGCACCTGCTCTCGCACTTGTTCAATCAGCACTTTCAAATCGACTGCTGCC
>NZ_CAXBOV010000049.1:0-5626 GCF_963977355.1 uncultured Halopseudomonas sp.
CGGCACCAAGAGTCGAACTCGGGACCTACTGATTACAAGTCAGTTGCTCTACCAGCTGAGCTATACCGGCGCGGGGTGCATTATATCTAGGCTGAGTGCTGTGTAAAGACGTGAGAGCACCTTGAAGCGAAATTTCGTGATTTTGTGCTTATTCATTGAGAGGACCAGCTTGTGCATGAAATCTATAGCAGCACTTGACAAAGAGGCCTTAACCTCTTGTTTCTTCTCGCTTATCCACTTTGATTCATTTTTGATCAGATAGCCACAGACCTTATTCTGTATGGCTTGCAGAGGGATACCAATAAGTCATCAACATTGTTATGCACAGACGTCGGGGATAAGTTCAAAAACAGCCATCCTGTGGATAAGTCTGTGTGCAAGCCGTTCACAGTCTGGTGATGGCTTGTGCGCAAGGCAATTCAGCAATCAGTAAAAAATTACGTGGCGTCAGCTCTGCCGGGCAGAACAGGCCGATTTCAACGCGGTAGCCAGCCTCCTGCATGAACAGGGCCCGGTCCAGCAACAACCACATCTCCAGCGGTCGGCGGAAAAGTCCGCGCACAAGCTCGAGGTTACGAACTTCAGCCAGCCGCTGCCAGCCTCGCTGTTCCAGCTCGGGCCAACTGGCAGGCTCTGGCAAGTGCAGATTATGGTAGCTGGCCAGCTCACGGCAGAAAGCAGCGATTCCCTGGCTCATAGCGCTTTCTGGGCGCGAAGGCGTGGGAAGGTAGTGGTCCGAACCCTGTGCTTCTCTCTGCCACAGATCGAACGCCAGGCGCCACGCCATGGAGCAGTCACGCAGGCGTCGCGTCCGCTGTCCTGCGGTAACACTTTCCTGCATTGGTAAACCAAGATCATCCTTGCTCAACTTTAACTTCGCGCGCTGTGCAATTTCTGACAGGGGCATGTAGTCCATCCCCTCGATGCGGTTGTAACAACAGGGCGCCAGGGCCACCTGGGCGCATCCTCTGGCTGCGACCCGCTGCAGCAGCGTCATATGTAATTGCCCACAGGCGTGCAACGCCACGAGGCTTTGCTCAGGCGCCAGATAATGCCAGGCAGAGGGGCTGAGAACGTCGGCGTCCTGGTGCCGGGCATGCAGCAGAAACGACTCGCTGAGTTTTTCGCCGTCGCGGTTCAGCTGCGCGTTCTGCTCCAGACACAACAGGGACTGACCACCCTGCCATGCCATCAGACGTCCCAGATGGCCCTTCCCTGCGCACCAGTCGACCCAGTGACGGGTGGGTTGTTGCCAACGGGTCTGGCTTGCCTGAGCAAAGCGGATTATCTGCTGCCATTTGCGCCCGGGGATGTGACGTTGCAGCGGTTCTGGAAACACGTCGCAAGACTGTGAAGACCAGTCAGGCACCTGCGTAAAGGCGATGGCCGTCCTCGCCAACTCGCCAAAGGGCGCTGGCGCATGGATTAGATGAGGCTGGGTATGGGCTTGCTCAGCTTGCTCGAGGCTGCGCTTGCGTAGCCATGTGGCGAGCTCGGGCCATTGGTTTTCCCAGGTGCACTGATGCTCGATAAACGGCTTGGCTCGCCACAGTTTTTGGTGTGCGGCGAGCCAGGCATCCAGTTGCTGGAAGCGCTCGGCAAAATTCATCGGTGAGCTCAGCGCTTGCGGCTGGCCTCAACCTGGAGCCAGCGCTCTACAAGCTTGAACAGCTGAGTGAAAACAACAGTGATGACCAGATAGATTACGCCGGCGACCAGGAAGAATAGCTCAAACTGATAGGTACGGGCGTTGATACCCCGCACTACACCCATGATATCCATCAGTGTGATGGTATAAACCACTGCGCTAGCCTTGAGCATGAGGATAACTTCGTTGCCATAGGCAGGCAGCCCGATGCGGATTGCACGTGGCAGGATGATGTACTGTAGCGCCTGCCGCCGGGACATACCCAGGGCACGCGCCGCCTCGACCTCACCACCGGGGACCGACTGAATGGCACCACGCAGAATCTCTGCGATATAGGCTGCCGTATGCATGGTCATGGTGATCAGCGCGCACCAGTAGGGCTCGCGCAGGTAAGGCCAGAATATGCTCTCGCGAACCGCCTCGAACTGCGACAGGCCGTAATAGACCAGAAACAATTGCAGCAATAACGGCGTACCGCGAAAGAAGAAGACGTAGGTATAGGGCAGCGCGCGGATGTACCAATGGCGCGATGCACGGGCAATCCCCAAGGGGATGGCAAGAATTAGACCGACAACTACGGCTACCCCGACCAGCTCCAGGGTCATCAAGGTGCCTTCGAGCAGGTCCGGCAAAAACCGCGCGATCATTTCCCAGCGTTCGGCCCAGCTCACAGTTCAGTCCTCACAAAGCCCCGATTGGCACGACGCTCGAAGACGTGCAGTGCGGCCATTATGATCACCGTCAGTCCCAGGTAAATCAGAGCGGCCATGAAGTAGAAGGTAAACGGCTCCTTGGTCGCGTTGGCCGCGAACTGAGCCTTGCGCATAATCTCTTCCAGGCTGATCAGCGACACCAGGGCGGTATCCTTGAGCAGAATAAGATAGAGGTTGCCCAGGCCCGGCAGAGCGACGCGCCATAGTTGAGGCAGTGTAATGCGCCAGAAAATCCTGGGTCGGGACATGCCCAGCGCCAGCCCGGCTTCCCTCTGGCCATTGGGAATGGCCAGCAAGGCACCCCGAAACACTTCGGTAGCGTAGGCCCCAAAGCACAGCCCCAACGCCATGGTTCCGGCGATGAAGGGGCTCAATGTCAGGTAGGGATTACCAAAAAAGCTGCCCAGATAATTGAAAATCGAGGTGGTGCCGTAATAGGCCAGCAATACCCAGAGGGTTTCAGGAATGCCACGCACGACTGACGTGTAAAATCCGCCGACACCACGCACCAGCGAATTCTCGGAAATTTTTGCACTGGCACCCAGCAGTCCGAGCAGCAGCCCGAGTGCGACAGATGCGAGGGACAGGCGGATGGTCATCCAGGTCCCTTCAATCAGGGCTGGACCAAAACCTTGTAGATCTAGCATGGGCAGGTATCAGTTCCGGGCCCCGAAGGGCCCGGCCAGTCAGGTCAATAGATACTGAAGGGGAAGTACTTAGCATTGATAGCGCCATAGGTACCATCATCAACTATTTCCTGCAGGGCTTTGTTCAGACGCTCGCGCAGCGGATCACCCTTGCGAACAGCGATGCCGATCTTGTCGTTGCTGAATACTGGCTCACCCTTGAACTCGAAATTGGCACCAGCTTCGCTTTGCAGCCACTCGTATTGCACGAAGGCATCAGCCAGCACGCCATCAATGCGACCTGCGTTCATGTCCAGGTAAGCGTTTTCCTGGGTGTCATACAAGCGGATATCGACTACATCGCCCATATTCTCTTCCAACCACTGGCCAGCGATGGTTGCGCGCTGGGCCCCGATGGTCTTGCCCTTGAGGCTCTCTTCTTCCACACCAAACTCGGATTTCTTGGGTGCTACGAACTGCAGCTTGTTGGTGTAGTAAGGCAGAGTGAAGTCCACTGCCTGCTCGCGCTCTTCGGTGATCGACATGGAGGCAACCAGGAAGTCGAAGCGGCGTGTATTCAAGGCCGGAATAATACCGTCCCAATCGGAGATAACCACGCTGCACTCAGCGTCCATCCGTTCGCACAGCGCCTTGGCTATGTCGATATCGAAGCCGGTCACTTCACCGCTGCTGTCGATCATGTTGAATGGAGGGTAAGCCCCTTCGGTACCGATGCGCAGCTTGTCGGCGAAAGCCGGGGCACTGAATACCATGGCGGCAGTGACCGCCAACAGAACCTTCTTGTAGCTTTTCATGGGTACTGCTCCTTACTTGTGGCTGGACATGAATTGTCTGCAGCGTTCTGATTTAGAGTGTTCAAATACCTGCTCAGGAGTGCCGATTTCCTCGACCTGCCCCTTGTGCAAAAACACCACCTCACTCGACACCTGTCGGGCAAAGCCCATCTCGTGGGTTACCAACAGCATAGTACGCCCCTCGTCAGCCAGCGCGCGGATCACGGAAAGCACTTCCTGCACCATTTCCGGATCCAGCGCCGAGGTAGGCTCGTCGAAGAGAATGACGCGAGGTTGCATTGCCAGGGTACGGGCAATAGCAGCGCGCTGCTGCTGGCCGCCAGAAAGCTGCGCAGGAAAGGCATGGCGCTTGTCAGCGATCCCGACCTTTTCCAGAAACAGCTCAGCGGCTGCGACAGCATCTGCCTTGGGCTGCCCCAGGACACGACGCGGGGCCTCGATAATATTGTCCAGAATGCTCATGTGCGGCCAGAGGTTGAAGCTCTGGAACACGAACCCTACTCGGGCACGCAACCGGTTAATCTGTTTGTTGTCCGCGGCTACCAGGGCACCGTCCTTGCCCGCCTTGAGTTTCATCTCTTCTCCGGCAACGATGATCTGACCTTCGTTGGGATTTTCTAGAAGATTGATACAGCGCAGAAGCGTGCTTTTGCCCGAGCCGGACGAACCAAGAATCGAGATAACGGCGCCGTCACGGGCAACCAGATCGACGCCCTTGAGGACTTCAAGATCGCCAAAACGTTTGTGCAGATTGCGGACTTCCAGTGCGGGCGGTGTCACGTATTGTTTTCCAGATCGGCGCCAGAGGCGTCAGTAAATTTGGCCGGAATGGTCCAGCGTACCAACACAGTTCCGTCTGTTTAGGAGTAATGATCCTGTAATCAGGCAAAACTAGCACAGGTGCGCCCCATGACCAAGAACCCTCTCAGGGTCATGTCTCGAATATGCATGCAAAAGTCTTTCCAGAACAAGCTTGGGAGCAAACTCGACCAGAGCACTTGGGGCAGAGGGCCGGGAAATACGCAGTCTGAGACTTTTAAACGGGAAGGACTGCGAAAGCGCACGGCGATGGTGCTGATCAGGCCAGGCTGGTCGAAGATGGCGCGTTGCCTTCTATCAGGGAACCCACGATCGCCAGCAGTGAATCAAGCTCGCCGCCTTTGAGAAACACCTCATCAGCAAGGTGGTCGCTGGGCAAATCGGCTGGATGCGCCGAGCTCATCAGCAGCACGGGAATAGCACTCAACCCCGGATCGTCACGTATCGCACGCAACAGCTGTGCGCCATCCATTTCGGGCATCATGTAATCGGTAATGATCATGCTGGGTGTCACATTGGCAAGCAGTTCAAGGGCTTCGCTACCATTCTTGGCAGTCAACACATCATAGCCTTCGTCTTCGAAGAGCATCTCCATCACCCTTCTTATCCCTCTTTCGTCCTCAACCAGCAGGACCAGCGGTTTAGCGACGGCATCAGGCATCATCTTGGTCCTTGGGGTTTTCTCGGTGCGGCCGTCCTAGCTCAAAAAACTCAGTGTTCTGTATGCGTTCGCATAGCTGAACACCTTCTTTGACAGATCCCCCTCAAAACGCTTGTTGAGCTGAACCAGTCAAAAAAGGGAATGCCAGAGTACTAGACAATAGTCAGGGCCAAAGTTCCGCAATCAGGCAGGCAACCGCGCGAGGGACAGAAATAGGTGACCTGATGAAAGGTGTGCAGGAGAAATCGAGGGCAAAAAAAAGCTCGCCATGAGGCGAGCTTTTAAAATGATGGTGCCCAGAGACGGAATCGAACCGCCGACACGAGGATTTTCAATCCTCTGCT
>NZ_CAXBOV010000050.1:0-5064 GCF_963977355.1 uncultured Halopseudomonas sp.
TGGGATACCACCACCGGTGCGCGGTGGTCTTCGCGAACTATCACCTTCAGTCCGTTGTCCAGATGGAACTCTTGGGTGGCCTGGCGTGGCTCCTGGGCAAGAGCCGGGAGGCAGGTGATGACCAGGAGAAGTGACGTGAAAGCGGCTTTCAGCTGTAGCATGCAAGCATCCTGTAGGAACGTACCGCCTGTGGCGGAAGTGGGGTAGGATAACCCAACCTTCAATGCGGCGGTCAAACACCCGCTGCCCGATCCTAGATAGTGAAAGTCAATGTTTGGTTCCAAAGACAAGTCAGAGCAATCCGCTACCCCCAAAGCTGCCGAGGATGGCAACAAGCCCGAGAAAAAGGGATTGTTTGGTTGGGGTCGGCGCAAGAACGAAAATACCGAAGCTGAGTCGGCTGCCCCGCCAGAGGCCTTGCCACAGAACAGCGACGAAGCCGCGCGTGAAGTAGCACAATCTCTTTTTTCCGGCCTGGGTCAGGCGCAAGCAGAGCCTGAACCTGAGCCCCAGGAAGCCGAGCCGCCTGCAGGTAGCTTCCTGGCGAGGATGAAAGCCGGCCTGTCCAAGACCAGTGTCAATCTGGGTGAGGGCATGGCCAACATGTTCCTCGGCGAGAAGGATATCGACGACGAGCTGCTCGAGGAGCTGGAAACCCGGCTTTTGATGGCCGACGTGGGCATCGAGGCTGCCACGCTGATCATGGAGTCGCTGCAACAACGCGTGCGTCGCCGCCAGCTGTCCAATCGCAAGGCCTTGTACCGGGCATTGCAGGACGAGCTGGAAACATTGCTTGCCGATGTCGCCAAGCCGATGGTCATCACCCCCGAGAAGAAGCCTTTCGTGATTCTGGTGGTGGGTGTCAATGGTGTGGGCAAGACCACGACCATCGGCAAGCTGGCCAAGCGCCTGCAGAGTGAAGGCCGCAGCGTCATGCTGGCCGCAGGTGATACTTTCCGGGCCGCGGCAGTTGAACAGTTGCAGGTGTGGGGCGAGCGCAACAATATTCAGGTGGTGGCGCAGCATACCGGGTCCGATTCGGCCTCGGTGGTATTTGACGCCCTGCAGGCGGCCAAATCGAGGGGTGTCGATGTGCTTATCGCCGACACCGCTGGCCGACTGCACAACAAAGACAACCTCATGGACGAGCTGAAAAAGGTCAAGCGGGTAATGAGCAAGCTCGATCCCGACGCGCCCCATGAGATTCTGCTGGTACTGGACGCCGGTACTGGTCAGAACGCCATCTCCCAGACCAAGTTGTTCGACCAGGCGGTAGGTCTCAGCGGGCTGGTGCTGACCAAGCTTGATGGTACCGCCAAGGGTGGCGTTATCTTTGCCCTGGCAAAACAGTTCGGCTTGCCCATCCGGTTTATTGGTGTGGGCGAGAAGATAGACGACCTGCGGCCCTTTACTGCCCCGGAATTCGTCAAGGCACTGTTTGGGCGTGAGTAGACCATGATTCGGTTCGAGCAGGTCAGCAAGCGTTATTCCAATGGTCACATGGGCCTGGATAACCTGAGCTTTCATATAAAAGTTGGTGAGATGGTCTTCATCACCGGCCACTCCGGGGCGGGCAAAAGTACTTTGCTCAAATTGATCATGTGCATGGAGCGCCCGAGCGCCGGTCAGGTGCATGTAGGTGGACAGAACCTGCGAGAGCTCAGCGGAGATGACATCCCCTATCTGCGTCGTCAGGTTGGTGTGGTGTTCCAGAACCATCAGCTGTTATTTGACCGCACGGTATTCGATAACGTCGCTCTGCCACTGATCATCAACGGCACGTCCCCGGGTGAAGTCGGGCGGCGGGTGCGCGCGGCGCTCGACAAAGTCGGCTTGCTGAGCAAGGAAAATCTGTATCCCATAGCTTTGTCCGGCGGTGAGCAGCAACGGGTCGGTGTGGCCCGCGCTGTTGTTCACAAGCCAGCTCTGCTATTGGCCGACGAACCGACCGGTAACCTTGACCCTGCCTTGTCGGCAGAGATCATGAGCCTTTTCGAGGACTTCAACCGGGTCGGGGTTACGGTGATTATCGCCAGTCACGATCTGCCTCTGATCGCAACGCTCGACCACCGCATGCTGACCCTGGATCAGGGTCGGCTGCTTCGGGATGGTGAATAGCCGTGGCTGACGATAAGCAGAAAGTGTCAGCCAGACGGGGTGCGAAAGCGCCCAGCGGTGCAGCGCGCTCAGGCCATAGCTGGAAACACACGCTGCGCAGCTGGCTTGGCAGCCATCGCGACAGCGCACGGCAGGCATTGGAGCGTTTGCGCCTCAATCCTTTGAGCAGCGCCATGACTATTCTGGTCATGACCATCGTTCTCGCCCTGCCGATGGGGCTGGCCGTGCTGATCGGCCAGGTAGAGCGTTTGGGTGTCGACTGGCAAAGGGCGGCGCAGCTATCGGTGTACCTGGCTGACGACGTGCAGGCAGAGACCGCCGCAGGTTTGCTGGAGGAGGTCCGCGCGCTGGAGCAGGTATCCAAAGCGCACCTGCTAGATGCTGAGCTGGCGCTGGCCGAGTTCAAACAGCATTCGGGCATGGGCGATGCCCTGGATCAGTTGGCTTACAACCCCCTGCCGGCAGTGATTATCGTAACGCCGATCAGTATCGAGGGCGGCGCCTCCACGCTTGAGCCGTTGCGCGATCAACTGACCGCCCTGCAGGGGGTTGATCAGGTGCAGATTGATCTGCTCTGGATCGAGCGCTTGACGGGGATTCTGGCGTTGCTGGAGCGCTTCACGGGTGGCCTGGCCGTCTTGTTGGTACTGGCCCTGCTGCTGGTCATGATCAATACCATCCGGTTGGCTATCGAGGGTCGCCGCGATGAGATCCTGGTGATCAAGCTGGTGGGTGGAACCGATGCCTTCGTGCGCCGGCCGTTCCTCTACATCGGGGTACTGTACGGTCTGCTCGCTGGTTTGTTGGCCTGGTTGCTGCTCGCCATCGGTATGGGCTGGCTGAATAATACCGTGCGTGATCTGGCCGAACTCTATCAGAGCGATTTTGCGCTGGCCGGCATGCCATTCATCGACGGCCTGACCCTGGTTGCTGGCGCCATGCTGCTGGGCCTGGTCGGTGCCTGGCTTGCTGTAGGACGACATATTGCCGATATTCAGCCCGAATAAGCGCAGAGGTGGGCGGGTTTTTCCTGTCTTGCCGCTCGTCGGGAACCCGTCTTAGGGCCAGCGTTCAATGAACTAGGACGGGCTTTCACAGTCTTATCTGGCAGTGATACACTCGGTTGTCATTTTTTTGGAGTACAAACATGAGCACTGCCCTGCAGCCTATGCATAATCTGGTCCCGGGTGCGAACCTGGAGGCTTATGTTCAGACGGTGAGCAGAATTCCGATCCTCAGTGTTGAAGAGGAGCGGGAGTTGGCTGATCGTTTGTTCTACAACGAAGATCTGGAAGCGGCACGTCAGCTGGTTATGTCACACCTGCGGTTTGTCGTGCACATCGCGCGTAGCTACTCGGGTTATGGCCTGGCCCAGGCAGACCTGGTGCAGGAAGGTAACGTCGGTCTGATGAAGGCAGTCAAGCGCTTCAACCCCGAAATGGGTGTGCGCCTGGTGTCCTTCGCAGTGCATTGGATTCGGGCCGAAATCCACGAGTTCATCCTGCGCAACTGGCGCATCGTCAAGGTGGCCACGACCAAGGCCCAGCGTAAGTTGTTCTTCAATCTGCGCAGTGCCAAGAAGAAATTGTCCTGGCTGTCTGAAGATGAAGTCAAGGCAGTAGCCGCCGATCTGGGTGTGGTTACCCGCGAAGTGCGTGAAATGGAGAGCCGGCTTTACGGCCAGGATCTCGGCTTTGACGGTGCCCAGGACGATGACGACGATGCCGTGGCCTACGCGCCAGTGCATTACCTGGAAGACAAGCGCTACGATCCGGCTACACAGCTGGAGTCCGCAAATTGGACCGACAGCTCGGTTGCTCAGCTGCAGAACGGGCTGGAACAGCTCGATGAGCGCAGCCGCGATATCCTCTATCAACGCTGGCTGGCTGAAGAAAAAGCCACCCTGCATGAGTTGGCGGCCAAGTATCAGGTCTCTGCCGAGCGTATTCGACAGCTGGAAAAGAACGCGATGAACAAGCTGAAGAAGAATCTCGATAGCGAATCAGCAGCCTGATTCCGACATTCAGGTGGTTGGTAACCTAAAGGCATCCCTCGGGGTGCCTTTCGCGTTTCTGGCCCCCCGGCGTCTCAACCTGCATAATCCCGGCTCTAATAATACTCTGTCAGGAGCATAGAATGAGTTTCCGCCCCCGTGCCGGCATGGCCACCCTTTTCAGTCTGGTAGTCATCGGTCTGTTTGCTCTCGGTTCCTGGATCATGGATCAACGCGAGCCCGAGCCTATGCAGTGGCTGGGCCGCTACGAGCAGAGTATCTGGACGCCCCTGCGTGAGGGTGAACTGGTACTTGCAAGCGTCGATGCCCCCCTGGGCATTGGTCGTCTGTGGATGATCAGTGTCGAGGACGAGCCACTCCTGGTCAGCCGCTATGTCATGCAGAGCGATGACCTCAACTGGCGTCTGCAGGCAGTCATCACGCTGGATGCGCAGCGCACTGAAAGTCTGGTCAAGGCGCAGGACTGGCAACCGGGTATGCGTGATCAGTCCGTATCACCGTCAGTAGGTGCGGCCCTGGCGGGTCAGCCCGTTGAACGAGTCAGTCTGATTCCATCCGAACCGGTCAGCGTTCAGCGCATTATCGCCACACTGGGCGAGCCGGATATGCGCATGGATGTCAGCGAGGGCAACCAGGCCTGGGTGTATGGGCGACCGGGTGTTGTGGTGGCGGTCAGCGGCGAGGAAGCCCATTCGATCATGTTTGGTCTGCAGGGCGGCCGCTAGGGACGGTCGCCAGTTCAGACGTCGAGCCGGTTGCGCCAGTAACGCAGGCTCAGCCACTCGGGCAGCGGCTTGCCCTTCTGCATCTCGCGCAGGTAATGTCCGCCACCCAGTTGTCGGGATTGATTCTGAATCCAGGAGGCGCGGCGCTGGACATGGGCTGGAGGGCTGGCTGCACTCCATTCCCGGGGGTTGGGTAGGACGGCCGCC
>NZ_CAXBOV010000051.1:0-4988 GCF_963977355.1 uncultured Halopseudomonas sp.
GCGATTGGTGTACGCCTGTAGTACTACCCAAGCTGGTTTTCGCTTATTCGATGACAGCTGCCTGGAACGGCTGAAGTTAATCTGCTCCTGTCGTGAAGCCGGTCTCGGTCTACCCGAGATTACCGAGTTTATACAGGCGCTGGATAGCGGAGATGAACGGCAGTGCCGAGCCGTCGAACGGCAAATACAACACACGATTGGTGTTAAAAGAGCCGCGCTGAATCGCTGCACCCAAGTACTAACCAAGGCGGCACGTGGACATGACTGATAAGGCGCGCGAACCGGCCGAGGTATCCAGGCCGCTCACCGGTTACCTGTGGGGGGTATTGGCGGTGCTGAGTTGCCCCTGTCATTTGCCGATTCTTGCCATCGTGCTGACCGGAACGGGTGCCGGCGTTTTTCTCGGGGACTACTGGGTAATCGTGGGTATCGCACTGACCGGTTATCTGGATTACGTCTTGCTGCCGGCCCTGGCCATTTTCATCGGCCTGACCGTCTACGCGCTATGGCGCAAGAGGCAGTACGATGCTTGCTGCGATACCCCGTCTGAGAAGGAGTCACAACCGTAAGTCGCGCAAACACCCACGCTCGCCAGCTACCGAGTACATCACCGTTTAGCCAGGAGCACCGCCATGCACTCAACCCCGCGCGATCTCGACACGCCCGAGGCCATCGCCGAGTTGCTGGATGCCTTCTACCGGAAGGTCCTGGCTGATGATCGCCTGCGCACGCTGTTCGTGGACGTGGCAGATATCGAGCTCGAAACGCACTTGCCGCACATCCGCGCCTACTGGTGCAAGCTGCTGCTCGGCGAACGCGACGGCTACCGGCGCAACATGGTCGCCCGCCACTTGGCGTTGCACGCGCGACACCCTTTGCAGATTGATGACTTCGAACGCTGGCTGAAGCTGTTTCGGGAGACCGTGAACGAAGATTTCGCAGGGCCGAGCGCAGACCGCGCCAAGACATTAGCAACACGGATCGCGGGGAATCTTGTGCAACTTACACGCTCACCAATCAACACGTAACGGACGATCGCACAACCCACTTTCAATGGAAAGCTGAATCATAAGACATCGCAAAACACTTTTGCGGGTTCGATAAGGAGTCACAACCATGAGTCATTCCAACGCCCAAGCCTTCGGTGACAACGGTCACCTGAACGGGATTTTTAACCAACTTGACGTCCCTGATGACGTTCGCAGGCGTCTGGCCCAGCCGCAGCAGAGCGTGCAGGTCAACATCCCGATCCGCATGGACGACGGCACCTTGCAATTCTTTCCGGCCTGGCGCATACGCTACGACGACACTCGCGGACCAAGCAAGGGGGGGCATTCGTTTTCATCCGGACGTGAGCGCGGAAGAAGTCACGGCGTTGAGCTTCTGGATGACCATCAAGTGCGCGGTGGTGGACCTGCCATTCGGCGGTGCCAAAGGTGGTGTTCGGGTCGACCCCAAGGCGCTCTCCCGACTGGAACTGGAACGTCTGTCGCGTGGCTATATCCGCGCCTTTCATGACCTCATCGGGCCGGACAGTGACATCCCGGCACCGGATGTCAACACCAACGACACCATCATGGGTTGGATGGCCGACGAATTTGCCCAGATCGAACGCCGTCAGGTACCGGCCACCATCACCGGCAAACCTTTAGGGCTGGGCGGTTCCAGGGGTCGCACCGCGGCCACCGGGCGTGGTGCGCTGCAGGTGCTTGATCTGTGGGCCGAGCGCCGCAGTAAAACGCATGAAGAACTCCGTGTGGCGGTCCAGGGTTTCGGCAATGCCGGTTATCACTTCGCTCGGCTGGCACGCGAGCGCGGCTATCGGATCGTCGCGCTGTCGGATTCCCAGGGTGCCATCTATGCTGCTGACGGACTCGATCCAGACCCGATCTGGCGCCATAAGCACAAGAACCGGGAGCTCAAGGGCATGGTTTACTGTGATGAATCGGTCTGCCAGGAAGCCGACGTCGAGCAACTGACCAACGAAGAGCTGCTGGCTCTTGATGTCGATGTACTGGTACTAGCCGCACTGGAGGACGCCGTCACCGAGCAAAATGCCGCGACCGTAAATGCCGCCACGATCCTGGAAATTGCCAACGGGCCCGTCAGTAATGCGGCCGATGACCAATTAGCCAAACGCGGTGTCGAGGTGCTACCGGATGTACTGGTCAATGCCGGCGGTGTGATCGTCAGCCATCTGGAATGGGTGCAGAACCGTATCGGTGATACCTGGTCCGAAGACGAAGTCAATCGGCGCCTCACCGAACGCCTGGCCCGCGAGGCCGGCGCCTGTTTCGACCGGGCGGAGGAAGGTAACACAACGCTGCGGACCGCGGCCTATACACAGGCCATCGGCCGCATCGCCGATGCCATGGCGCAACAAGGCACGCAGGGCTATTTCAACGATCACCGAGCATAAGAGGTAAAGCCATACTTGACCACGAGGCAGTCATCCGGCTTGGGATCTTCACGGGCATCCTGCTTGTAATGATACTTGCCGAAGCCGCCGCACCACGTCGCGACCAGCGCTACACTCGCCGGCAGCGGTGGCCACATAACCTCTTGATGGTCGTGGTGGACACCCTGGTCGTTCGGCTATTGTTTCCCGTGGCCGCCGTCGGAGCTGCGGTGATGGCGAATGAGCAGGCGTGGGGACTGCTAAATCTGGCCAATCTGCCAGTTTGGTTGTCAGTCCTTTTGGGGACGATCGCGCTTGATCTCGCAATCTACTTTCAGCATCGCATCTTTCATGCAGTGCCCTGGCTCTGGCGCTTGCATCGTATGCACCATGCGGATTTGGAATTCGACGTAACGACGGGCCTGCGTTTCCATCCTCTGGAAATTGTGCTCTCCATGGCCATTAAAATCACCGTCGTGGTTGCGCTGGGAGCACCTGCGATTGCGGTACTGATTTTCGAAGTGATTCTCAATGCAACCTCAATGTTCAACCACGGAAACGTACGATTGCCTCAAGGGCTGGAGCAAAAGTTGAGACGGTTGGTGGTCACGCCGGATATGCACCGCGTGCATCATTCGATTGTTCCTGAAGAGACAAATAGCAACTTTGGTTTTAATTTGCCTTGGTGGGACCGGTTTTTTGGCACCTATCGGGATAAACCTGCCGCTGGCCATATTGGAATGGTCATCGGCATCGAGGATTTTCGAGAGCCGCGGGACCTCCGGTTGGATCAGATGCTGATTCAGCCATTTCGCAGCACCTACCGACGCCCCTGATCATTGTAAGCACTATCATCAGGAGTTCTTCATTTAATCGGAAAGACCTCATCATGGGGCACTGATAGAAAAGGTCCGTACATGAGTGGCCTCCACGAAACCGCCTATCCGCGATTGAAGGCGGACGTCTCTGAACAGGAACTGGCGGAAATCTATACACCCACCGCCAAAGAATGTGCCTTTGCCAGAAAGCACGGCCGAACACCGGCTGCTCGTGGTGCCTTGTTAATTCTCCTGAAAACGGTTCAGCGCTTAGGCTACTTCGTGAATCTCAAAACGGTCCCGCGGCCCATCACAGCGCATATCCTGGCCTGCGACGACCTTTTACCCGTCCCATTGAGCCAGCTCAGGGAATACGACCGCAATGGTGGCGCCCGTCAGCGGATGTTGGACGCGATTCGTCAACAGGTGGGCATCAAGGCGTTTACCGTCGAAGGCAAGGCTATCGTGAGGGACTTGGCGCGTGAAGCGGCAACCACCAAGCAAGATCTGGCGGACATTATCAATGTGGTGATCGAAGAGCTGGTGCGCCAGCGTTTTGAACTGCCGGGTTTTTCAACGCTGCAACGGTCCGCGCGTCAGGCTCGCAGCACGGTTAATACAGGTTACTTTCGGACGCTCAGTGCGGGTTTGACGGCGCATCAAAAACAGGAATTTGACCGGCTGCTGCAAGTGCCAGACGATTCATCTCATACCAGTTGGCATAAACTGAAACAGGAACCCAAAAAGCCGACCAATACGGAAGTGAAGAAGTATCTTCAGCACCTGGAATGGCTTCAGGGCTGGTGTCAACGATTGCCCGCTGTTGATCACATTCCAGCCGCCAAGTATCACCACTTCATACTGGAAGCACGAGCGCTTGGCGCGGCCAACATCAAGGCTATGCAAAGCACCAAACGCTATGCCTTGATGATTCTGTTGGTCCATGCCCAATTGCGTCGCGCAATGGACGATGCCGTCGACATCTTTGTCCGCAAGATGCGCAACATCAAGACTAAGGCGGAAGCCAACCTGAACCAGTATCATCTGGATCACATGAAACGGATGGACAAACTGGTCGCTCAACTGCGTGACGTGCTGACCGCCGTTCAGGAAGCGCCGACGGATTCCGAGCGAGGTGCCCGAGTGGCGGCTGCCATCCAGAGCGACCCTGATGAATTACTGGCCGAGTGTGAGGAACACATGGCCTATGCTGGCAATAACTTCATCCCGTTCATGCTGCAACCCTACCGCCCGTTACGCCCCCTGTTATTCAATTGCCTTGAACTACTGGATCTGGCGGCAACCAGCCACGATCAATCCTTGATTGAGGCGATTGCGACTCTGAAAAAGCACCGGCACAGCCGTAAGGAATGCCTTGTGCTCAGCACTCAACCCGTCGACGTGTCCTGGCTACCGGAGCGTTGGCGCCGTTTGGTATTGGGGGCGGGGCCAAGCCAGCTACCGCCCGGCATGGTCTACCGGAAGTATTTCGAGCTGGGCGTACTGACACAGGTGAAGCGTGAACTGATTTCCGGCGATCTCGCGGTCGCGAATAGCGACCAGTACAGCGACTACCGCGATCAGCTCGTGGATTGGAGTGTCTATGATGCCCAAATAGCGGACTACAGTGCGATGGTTGATATCGCATCCGACCCAGCCGCTTTTGTGGCGCAGGCCCGCTCACGCTTGAGCGAAACGGCGGACCGCATTGACCGTAACTTCCCGGAGAATGAATACGCCGTCTTCAATGGTGAAGAGCTGGTGATCCGGAA
>NZ_CAXBOV010000052.1:0-4910 GCF_963977355.1 uncultured Halopseudomonas sp.
AACATGCGAAAAGTGTTTTTACACACTCTGGGCCAAAAGCGGACAGTTCGTGTCGGCATAACTTGGCCAATAGCGTCCAAGCTTCTGAGGCTTCATTGTTATCTTCCATGACGTGGAGGATAAGCTATGAACACCACTAACTTTTCTCGCGAGCCTTGGAATAAGGGCAAGCTCGTCGGGCAGAAAGCACCGCTTCGGCTTCAAGACATTTGGTCCATCCGAGTAAGGCTTCAGATTGCGGAGAACACCCGAGACCTAGCTCTTTTCAATCTGGCCATCGACAGCAAGTTGCGCGCCTGTGATTTAACAAAGCTCAGGGTCCGCGATATTGCGCACGGCGCGCACGTTTTGTCCCGAGCCATTGTAACGCAACAGAAAACGCATCGGCCTGTTCAGTTTGAAATCACGGGCCAAACCCGAACAGCGCTCGAGGCTTGGATGCATCACGCCCAATTGCGTAGCAACGACTTCCTGTTCCCGAGCAGATTGCATAGCTCAGAGCATCTTTCTACTAGGCAATACTCCCGGATCGTCAAGGCTTGGGTAACGTCGATTGCTCTTGACCCTGCTATGTACGGTACTCACACGCTACGACGCACCAAGGCAACACTGATTTACCGCAGAACGAAAAATCTCAGAGCCGTGCAGTTGCTACTGGGTCACACGAAGCTAGAGAGCACCGTTAGGTATTTAGGCATAGAGATCGACGATGCTATCGAGATGGCTGAGCAGACCGAAGCTTAGTATAGGTCTTCGGGAAAAGCTTGGCGCCTCCTGCGGCATTATCACGGCCATTTCGGATGCAAGCTGTCGATGATGTATGGGTGTGCATGCTCACGCCCAGACGAGGCAGTGTGTGGGTGGTCTTCCGTCAGGGCGTCATGTTGATGCAGTAGTTCTATCGGATCGTTAGCTGGCCAGAGTTTGATGGCTGAGACCAAAGCAACTACCGCTAAACCAGCTAGTATCAAAAGGGTGATCTGTATACTTGCAAAAGCCCCCAGCCAACCGGCCAGGGGGTACGCAATCAGCCAGCCCGCGTGCGATAACGAGAATTGTGCAGCAAAAACAGCCGGCCGATCCTGGCCATGGGCGGACCTTGTCAGTAGCCGGCCGATCGGTGTTTGCGCGGCAGAAAAGCCGATGCCAAGCCAGGCCCACACCGGTAGAAGCCAGGCCAAGCTGTTTACGGGGAGCGCAACAATTAATCCGGAAATGAGTATGACCGCCCCCGTCAGCATGACTTGACGATCCTGCCATCGCTGCAGCAGAGCCGGTAATGCCAAGGCGGCCAGCATCGAGCCACCACCAAATGCAGCAAAAGCCATCGCTGTATGCTGCTCGGTCAGGCCGAACTGACCCTGGACCAGTACCACTGTATTTACGATGACCATCGCCCCTGCCAGGCTAACGACCAAGTTCAATGCTATAACCCCACGAAGACGAGGTGTTGCTGTAAAAAGTTCAAACCCCCGCCGGGCACGCGCATAAACGCCCCTACGTTTCTCCGATTTGATGCCGGAAGGAATAAGCACCGAAGTCACCAGCAGCGCTGATGCTATGAACCCAATGACAGTTCCAGAGAACAGCGCCTGCCAACTAGTGAACACCAGTAGCAATGCTGCTAACGCGGGGCTAACCAGATTTTCCATGTCATAGGCTAGCCGCGATAGCGATAAGGCTTTAGTGTAATCAGCCTCATTCGGCAGCGCATCCGGGATGGTGGACTGAAAGATGGGTGTGAAGGCGGCTGACGCGCATTGAAGCACTGCGATCAGTAGATATACTTCCCAGATTTCAGTGACGAAGGGCAAAGCAAGGGCGATCGCAGCACGGACCAAATCCAGAAAGACCAGCATCACCCGGCGCGGTACGTTCTCTGCCAGTGCCGAAGCCAAGGGTGCTATCAATACATAAGCGACCATCTTGATGGCCATGGCGGTGCCCAGCACCTTGCCTGCTTCGTCATCTGCCAGATTAAAAGCGACGATGCTCAGCGCGACGGTTGCCAGACCGGTTCCCAGCAGCGCAACGACCTGCGCGAAGAACAGATGTCGGTATGTGCGGTGCTTCAGGATATCAAGCATTGCTTACCATCGTTTAGAGATAACGGGCTATGGCTTTGAACTCATCAATACGGCTTTGTTGTTCGGATTCTAAGGGCCCTATCGCGGCATCAAGGCAATGTTCTATATGGTCCTGCACCAATACCCGCTTCGCCTGCTGGATCGCCTTTTCCACCGCATGTAACTGTTGTGCCAGTTCAAGACAGGGTCTGCCGCTGTCAATCATATTGATGACGCTGGCAAGATGACCCTGCGCGCGCTTAAGACGCTTAATGATGTCCGGATGTGATTCGTGCATATGGTCGCCTGTCATTTCTAATTCCTATCCCCCTGGGGGGGATGGTATGCTTTAGAATCCTATTAATCCAACACTCTTGCCAACAAGCTGACTGATGATCACGGCCCTCCATCGCAAAATGCTGATTCCGATTGTCGTCATGCTGCTGGCATTGTCTGGCATGTCGCTGTCTGTAGTGGGTGAAGCATCATCCCATGGCCTTGCTGAGCTAGCTGGTGAGGCGTCAGGCGGGCATTCTGACCACTCCCACTCCCACAGCCACGATGATGTTGATGAGGAGTCAGAGGAGCATGTGCATCACGACTCCAGCAATCACAGTCACGAATCCTTAGACCATCCGACGATCCGGCCTGTCTCTGGCCATTGGATGTCAGTCAGGCAACTGCCTTCCCAGGCCGGCGATTCCCCTCGAAGTTTTCGCTACCGCCTCGAGCGTCCGCCCAAAGCGTCCTGACTGATTGAGTCTCGCTGCAACGCAACTTTTTAAACCAATTTTTGGAGTCTTTATGTTGTCAATTTTGTTTGACGGCCGTAGGCGTGCGCGTGCTGGCACGGGCGGACATCGTCTGTTCTGGATATGCCTGACACTCGGCCTGCTTGGTATGAGCGCCGATGTGCTGGCCCACGCTGTCGCCGAGGGCGACAAGGGATATATTCAGGAAATCACCGGGGTGAACCTGATCGCGTTCATGTACCTCGGTGCCAAGCACATGGTCACCGGCTATGATCACCTGCTGTTTCTCTTGGGAGTGATCTTCTTCCTCTACCGTATGCAACACATCGCCATCTATGTGAGCCTGTTTGCTGTTGGGCATTCCCTCACCATGCTGTTGGGTGTGTATTTCAACATCGGCATCAACAGCTACATCATCGACGCGATAATCGGACTTTCGGTGGTGTACAAGGCGCTGGATAACCTCGGCGCGTACCAGCGGTGGTTCGGCTTTCAGCCCAACACCAAGGCCGCGACATTGATCTTCGGCTTGTTTCACGGTTTTGGCCTGTCGTCGAAGATCATTGAGTACGACATCTCCCCAGATGGACTGGTCCCAAACCTGCTCGCATTCAATGTCGGCGTAGAAATGGGTCAGCTCATTGCTCTAGCCATGATCCTGATTGTGATGAGCTTCTGGCGCAAGACTGAAGGCTTCTTCCATCACGCCTATACCGCCAACGTGGCCATGATGGGTGCAGGCTTTCTGCTCATCGGCTATCAGCTCACCGGCTACTTTATTGCTTAATTCCGGAGAAATTTATGTATAACACCGATATGCCCTCCCGCGCTGAACTACCCAGCACCGCAAAGCTGATCCGTTCTACAATCATCTCCGCAATGGTCGCGCTGGCGCTTCTGGTGACCGTGGTCATGCCAGCGGAGTACGCACTGGATCCGACCGGTGTAGGCCGCCTGCTCGGTTTGACTGAGATGGGTGAGATAAAGCAGCAGCTTGCCGAAGAAGCCGCAGCGGATGAAGCCGCGCAGTTGACGGCAATACCTTCCGCTTATGAGGAGCTCACATCAGAGCCGGCACCGGTTCAGGGGGCAACAGCTGCCCCTGAGCCACAGGTTGAACCAGTGGTCGCGACACCTGCTCCGGCAGATGATGCACAGCCTGAATGGCAGGACGAAGTGCGTGTCGTGCTTACCCCTGGCGAAGGCACTGAATTCAAACTAACCATGGAAGAAGGTGCGGTAGCTAGCTTTCACTGGATATCCGAGGGCGGCCCGGTCAACTTCGATACTCACGGTGACGGCGGGGGCCAGTCCATCTCTTACGAGAAAGGACGTGGCGTCGCAGAAGATGAAGGTGAGCTGGAGGCGGCTTTCACCGGCAATCATGGATGGTTTTTCCGTAATCGGAATAATGAGGATGTCACGCTGGTGCTTCGCACTAGTGGTAACTACGGTGAGTTAAAGCGGGCGATGTGAAGCAGAAGACCTGATTAGGTGCCGTCACGTCCAGGCCAGTCTCGAATTGAGGCTGGCTTGGCTTGGTGGCCATAAACGTGTGCTCTGGTGGATAATTGAAAGCTTCCTTCACACCTCTTGGGCCATTGTCCGCTTTTGGCAAGTTTTGCCTTTCCCCAACGTAAGCTTCGGGTTGTTTTCTGCCTGATGCGACTGGCTGCTATTGGCCGATCGCATGCCGTCTAGCGTAAGATATCGATTTCGGTAAAGCAGTGGCTGAGAGTGAGGCGAACTTCCCATGAGCGAATCAGTACGGACGATTGTGAGATGCCAAGATTCCGGCGATGACACCGGGGGTCTCATTGTCGAGCTCCCGCCAAACGTCCTTGCAGGAATGGGCGTCGGTCCCGGTGATTCACTAACTATAGAATTGATTGACGGCGTGATAGTCCTTAGGCCAATCAGGTATGCTGAAACCAAATCCTGAGACAGCTGTTGACCGCCGGGAGTAGATCCTCCCCACGGGGTGCTGGAGGCCAAAAGCGGTCACAGGACGTCTAAAAAAGCAGGAGCGATTCACTTTGAATCGCCCCTAGTTTCGTAGACACCTCCAGGCCTTATAATCGAGGCACCGAGG
>NZ_CAXBOV010000053.1:0-4621 GCF_963977355.1 uncultured Halopseudomonas sp.
CCTCCCCAGCCGCCAGTTCTAGCTCTTCAGGGTCGAACCACATATCGCCAGCCTCAAGGCTGATCGTGCGGTCAACGTCAGCCTCGGTTAGGTTATTGCCACCACCGCCGTGGCCGGGTGCAGCCAGCGCCGCGCCCGTGATCAGACTTAATGAAAGGGCAAACAAAGACGTTGTTAAAAGAGTGTAGCGCATGGTCATTTACCTCAGAGGTTATTGTCACCCGTTCTTTATACGGTGTTAACCTGAAACGAGCCTGAACCTACAGTAAAAATATGACCTGCCGGATAAGTAGCTATCACGAAAACTTGCAAGCGCAAGGCCTTATTTCGGGACCTTTTTTAATTCAATACAGCATCTTCCGCTTAATAGTGAAATTTGTTCAGTTGCCGATGTCGGCAGCAGGGATGCTCTTGGTCATCACTGCGCATCATTGTCGGCAGAAAATAGTTGCCCCTTGTTGATGATGATGGTAGCGCTAGTTACTTTTATCGCTATGACCGGACGTCGGCTTTCCACTTCATCTATATTAACCCTTGTGTCTACATTTCCTGAAAGTTTTGCCACAAGATGTTAATGCGAGCGTACAAGCACCATGAGCGCTCATCATCGACGTTGATCTATCAGCAGAAGGTGTAGCTCGTTAAATATCGCCCTCATGAACTCAATGACCAGCCGATGCTGGCCAGTTTGATCTAGATCAGCGTGAAAAAACCAGAGGACAGCTCTTGCAAAAGACCAGTGGCTCCCCAGGGATGACAGAAGCAGAAAGGCTGAACCAGCACTGCACCTGTATCACTCTAGACCGACGAGCAGCCACCCAAAGTCTTATCGACCAGTTGGGCGACGATTCCGATGAGGCCTTTATCCGTTCGACCTGGCATCAACTTTTCTCGAATGTCGCTGTCTTTGTCCCATCTCAGGTTCTGGAGCAGATGAGGGCCACTGTTCAGGCCATAGAAAACGCCGCCGCTCTTCCCGACTATCAGCGACAAGTACTGTCTTGGGCCCCGCAAAGTGCACAGTTAAACCCCGGCCCAGTAGGTGTCTTCATGGGCTATGATTTCCATCTCGGCGAGGACGGGCCTCGCCTCATCGAAATCAATACCAATGCCGGAGGTGCATTTCTTAACGCGATCCTGGTACGGGCCCAACTGCAGTGTTGTGGTGATGCTAAAAGTGCGGCCGGGTCTGCCGACTTCGAGGCTAAAGTGATAGCCCAGTTCGAGAGCGAATGGCGTGCCCAGCGTGGCAATGGACGTCTGGAGAGGATAGCTATCGTTGATGATCAGCCTATGGGGCAATACCTCTATCCTGAATTCAAACTTGCCCAGCAGTTATTACGGCGTCATGGCATTGATGCTCTCATCCTCTCGCCTGGCGACCTTCGGTATGAGTCAGGCATGCTATACAGCGGCGGTAAGCGAGTAGATATGGTTTACAATCGCTTAGTGGATTTTGGGCTCGAAGCACCCGGAAACTCCGCCTTACACTCTGCCTGGTTGGACGGAGGCGCAGTCATAACCCCAAATCCCCATGCACACGCATTGTTCGCGGACAAACGCAACTTGGCTGTGTTATCAGATCCCGCGACGCTTATGGCTTGGGGGTTGAGCGCTCAAAATGCCGAATTACTTCGCTCTTGTATTCCCCGTACCTTACAGGTCAGCGCTGATAATGCTGATACCCTTTGGCAACAGCGACGGCAGTGGTTCTTCAAACCTGTCGCAGGCCACGGAAGTAAGGGAGTGTACCGGGGAAGTAAACTCACCAAAAAAACATTCAGCCAAATCTTGGAAAGCGACTATATTGCCCAGGCCCATGTGCCTCCCTCCGAACGCCTCGTTCTGGTCGATGGACAGCGTAAAAATCTCAAGGTCGACGTTAGACTGTATACCTATCGCGGCACACTGTTAATGGCCGCAGCGAGACTTTATCGAGGACAGACGACCAATTTCCGTACGCCAGGTGGGGGGTTCGCACCTGTGCTTCTCATGAAAGATTAGTTATCAAAAATATGATCTAAAGAGTTTGTCCCACAACTTATGCGATTATCGTGATAGGGCGTGGAACTCATCTTGCAAGGCGATCGCCTCACTTCGGCCCGCGATTAGTTATTCGGAAATTGCTCCCAGCAACCTTTCAATTGCGCGCAAGTTTTTCCTGCGTTTGGATTTAAAGCCTGGAAACTTACAATATTATCAGCTACGCGGATGAAACCTCGTCAATGAAGGCTGCCCTTAAAGGGGTATCTCTGGAGCGATATAGATAGCCACCTAGCCGAGCGATGGCCTTCATATAGAAACCATGTCGCGTCGCTGACCCAGTCGAGGCGGTGGAATCGACCGGTCGACCAGAACTAATAAATGATCAGTAAAGAACCGTTGCTAGCAAGGCAGCCGGGAACTGATGCCTAAGAATGATCAGTCCGGATACGATGTAGCCGAGCATAATGCCGATGGTGAGTCGATCGGCTGTGGTGAAGCACATATCCTCAATCCGGTAGCCAGTTTTTCAGATTCCATCATATACGTGTGTGCTAACGCACAGATCGTGTGATGTCAGACCCTGAACATGATGGTGCGGGTCCGTGTCGTTTGATCGCCAAGGTATCGGTCGCGTTACTATCCGCGCTAGATAACGAATAGTGCATTATGGAAATACAATCCTAATAATGTCAGGAAGGGTCTCCTCATGAATAGAGTCAACACTGCAGCAATGGCTTTTTGTCTTCTCGCTGTTCTGCCTAGGGCAGCATCCGCCCAAAACTCAGAGTACGGCCCACGGGTGTCCGTGAGTTTTCGATCTCTGGAACTGGCAGTAACGATCGGAATTTTAATAGCGGAAACTTCGGCGTGAGACTGTTGATCTTGGTTGGTATCTGAGGGATAACATGGTTGCCGGTGTTCGGCAAAGCGTCAATTACGCCGATGTCGAAGGCGAAGGCGGGCGTCACAGATGGTTTCTGGAACGGCTCAACCCGTGGTTACCTAACCCATCAGTTCCTTGATGGTCGTGCGCGGCCCTTCGTCGGTGCTAGCCTCGGTGGTATCTATGGAGACGGCGTCAAAGACAGCGCCTTCGCGGGACGGGAAACGGGTATGAAATACTATGTTCTGCCCAAGGCCTATTTCCTCGCTCGCGCTGAGTATCAGTTCCTGTTCAGCGATACCGACGATGCCACCGATGCGTTTCAGGAGGACGGTATCTGGGCTTATACGATTGGTCTGGGCTACAATTTCTGAACCACATCAAGATGCCACGAACCACCACGGCCACGTGGCGGGTGTGCATCTCTTGTCGCGCGCGGATGGCATCGGCCTTGCCTTCCGGATAGCGTTGCTTATAGCTATTAAGCTAGGTTCTTAACTACCTAAGGTGGTTGTCCTGACGGTCACCCATTCGGTGATGTCACCCTTGTCAGCACCGCCGTGATCAGCAGGATAACCACGACCAGCACCACCTCCAGCGCAATACTGCGCTGCAAACGTCGTGGGGCTGTTGCATCGCCGCTCTCAAAGGCAGGTACAAGCCGCCACTTGTTCGCGGCAGCAAATAACAGCAGCACCGCGACAATCAATACTTTGCCGATCAAGAACTGTCCATATGCCGTGGTGAGCAGGGGTGTGAGACCGCCTGTTAGCAGCGTGGCCAAAGTGACGCCCGCCAGTACCAACACGCCAACTCCGCCCATGGCGAGTTGCCCGAAACGGGTCAGAATGCGGGCGGTATTGCCGTGGTTGTAATGTTGCCCCACTAAGTGGAACAGCGGCCACAGCGAGGCTACCCAGAATGCTGCCGCCATCAGGTGAACGATCAGCAAGACAGCCAGAACGAGGCGTGGGGTGTTTACTGTATGCCCCACCTGCACGAATGCCAGCATCACCAATAAAACGCCTACTAGGCTCAAGCTGTTGGCTGTTTTCGAGAACGCTAAGTTATTAAGCTGAATCGCCTGGACCAGCAGCAAACCAGCTACCACCAGTATTAGTCGACCCCCGGACGCGCCATCGAACACGATCCCGAGCAACATTGGGTTGGTTGCAGCCGCTATATTGCCGCCTCCAAGGTAACCAGCTTCTAAAGACCACTGGAACAGAATCAGGATGACCCCCGCCCAGGCAGAAAGGACACCCATGCGGGCGACGCGCCTCCGGTCGTGATCAGGGAGCCGGGGAAACGCTAGACGAAACAACACGGCCCCCGTCGCGACTAGGGCGCTAAGGTAAATCCCGGCCGCCACGAGAATCATCGCGACGGTCCAGACATCGAGGCTATTTACGGAGAACCACCAAGCCACGGGTCAGGGCTCGACCGAGAAGTTAAAACCGTCGGACATCATGTGTCCGTCATCCGATAGGCCGCGCCAGTGCACCTGGTAGTCCCCAGCCGAAAGAATTTCACCGGGCTTCACGACGTAGCGTTCGACCTGTTCACTGCCTGGCTGACCATCAAGAGGAACGGGGCCGTTTGGGCCTGTCACTTCAAACTGGGTGATGCGCATCATGCCACCAAACTCGATGCCAATCTCTGCTGGGGAATCCTGAATGGTGACGCCATCCTTAGGCGAAGTGCTTGCGCCCCCTTCATGGGCCAGCACTGGGATTGCTAGCGACAGCAACA
>NZ_CAXBOV010000054.1:0-4598 GCF_963977355.1 uncultured Halopseudomonas sp.
GGGTGGGTCAAAATTGTTGGCCAGAGGTGGGTCAGATTAATTGGCCATTAACAACCCACATATGGGACTGCTGCTGTGATCACGGCCTGCTCGGCGCAGCGCTGCTCTCCAATCAGGCGGCACCGCACATTCACTTTGTTGACGTGCTTCCCAGGCTGATCAATCAACTGAACGAAAAACTCCAGCGCTTTTATTCAGTGACATCCAGCAACTGGTATACCCACTGCATGGATACTGCCGCATTGCCGCTGGAGCGGTATCCCGGCAAGCACCTGATCATCATTGCCGGTGTGGGTGGAGACCTGATAACGCGCTTTATCCTGGAGATTCATAGCAAGCACCCCCGCGCCCAGCTCGATTTCCTGCTCTGCCCGGTTCATCAGGAATACCCTCTGCGCCAGCAATTAGTTGCTCTGGATTTCAGCCTTAAAGAGGAAGTGCTGGTGAGCGATAATCAGCGTTTTTATGAGGTGTTGCTCGTCTCAGCAGGGAAGAAAGGAACTCCCGAGTGGCGTGAGATCAGCCCCGTGGGCGATACAATATGGCAGGCAGACACCCCTGCGCAGGAGAGCATTGCAAGGAGTTACCTGCACAAGACGTTAAAGCACTACCAGAACAGCCAAAAGGGCAATGCAGACAATGCGCGAGAGGCTATAGATGTTTATCGCGCGGTCACGATCAGCAAATCGCCTCGCAGGCGAACAGAGGAATTTGTGGTCAGATGAATATGGATTAATGCTCTACTGACCCGGCTAACACTAAAATCAATCCAACATCAGGAGATAAAAACCATGTCCGTTTACATAGTTGCCAGATTTAAAATACATGACCGCAGTGAGTACGATAAATATGAAGCTGGCTTCGCAGAGGTCTTCAAAAAATTCGACGGCAAGCTGTTGAGTGTTGATGAGGATCCGACGATATTGATGGGCGACTGGGATGATACTCGTTCGGTAATTATTGAGTTCCCATCAAAAAAATCGGCCTTAGCCTGGATGACATCTGACGAGTATCAAGCTATATCGAAGCACCGTAATGCCGGAAGCACAGCGAACTCTATATTAGTGAAGGGGTTAGAATAAAGAAGGCAAAAAGAAGGAAAATGGGGTCAGATGAGCATTTCCCAGTTTCTGCTAACTGGTCCTGAATTAATCTTCATCTGAGCCCGGTTATTATTCGAGCCCATTCCCTTCAAAATGCGACAACGATAGCTCCTTTTCTACCACCTACCTGTCATCTCTCGCTGTGCTGCGCGGCGGACTTTTTCAGGATAATCGTTAGACAAGTACCAGATCCCTTCAAGCTCGGAAAAATCCAGCCCTCGTCGCTCTGGTCGCAGGCCGGTGCGGAGCAAAAAAACCATATCGCTACTTATCCAGGGATGCCGATACCAATAGTGGTGGCCGCTTATATCAAACCCACGCGCTTGCTTGCCCGCAGATACGTCAATAATTTCAATATTGGTGATTTGATGTTCATGAATGAAAAATTGCTCAGCGCTCTCTGACCGCTCTTCCCCTGCCCTGTTACCCCCACCCATATAGTGGCGTGCAGCGATTAAGGCATTGTCTTCATCGCTTACCGTAATCACCACCTGCTCCGCCAGATCACTTACGCTGCCCAGACGTTCCAGAAACGGCGTCAACTCCACATCGGCAGCGGCAAATATGACTGTTCCAATACGCAAACGTTGCTTGAGCTGATAACTACTTTGATCATGGTATTGGGTTCGAAGCTGATCGAGCGCTCTGGAGGTAACACGAGCGCCCGCGCTGTAGGCAAGCACATTGATTCGCTCGGCGTCTGTGTGCCTGGCTAGCAGCTCCAGCAAGGTGGCGAGTGCGTCGCTGGAAGATTGCGCGCGGTGAACGTCCTCGCGGATCAAATAGTTGAGGATGTTCTGATGCGAAGGCCAGGCAAAGGCTAAGCCAACATAGTCACGGCCAGAAAAGTGGTCGATTTCCGCAGTCAGCGCCGCTGAGTTGAGAAAGCCGACCTTGGTGCCATGCACGTAGACCAGAATTTGGCGGTCTTCTACCTGCGCCAACTCGGCATTTATGTCAGCAAAGTAGCGTTGGGCTCCCTCGCTAAGCATATCTGGCGCTAGACCCGCCGCTATCGGAATCCGGGCCTGCTCGTTCAGGGACTCAAGTTCGAGCGGCAACAGCAGACCGGTCTGGTCATTGATTGAGGCCTCGTATAAATCAGTCCACTTGGTCGTTTCATCACCGATTTGTACGACGGCCTGGCCCAGATGCAAATCCTGTGTGATGTCGTTTCCGTAGCTCAAGGCATCACTCTCGGCTTCTGGCCCTCTGTTGGTTGCATAGAAGATCGGCAACACGGGTATTTGGCGAGCAGGGACCAAGTGCGCAAAGGGGTCTACCACACCGCCCTGGTAGATCACTGGCGAAGGCATAAGCATTAGCGGTTCAGTTGTCGAACATCCGGTAACCAGCAATAACAGGTTGCCCAGTAAAGCGATTAACGGCGTTTTGATCCTTGCGAGGGGATGACGGTTTTCAATTCCTTTGAAAAACATAGCAGCCTTCCTGTTGGACCTATGCGCCAGTGTGTATCTTCACAGGTTAAACTCTAACGCGGAAAGGAAACAGGTCTTGCTAAAGCTTGTTACTAATCTGAGCCTATGCCCTTCTCGGCATCCACTGGAGACACGATGAAAACCACATTCTTCGCTATTGTATTTACAGCATTTGCTCCATTTTCTTATGCGGCAGATCGGTTCTGCGACACCGGCCGCATACATCCAGTTGATGCGCAGTTAGAGCAGGAGATGGATCAGAATGGTGGCACTACTGTTGATATGCGTGAAGCTCAATCCAGAGCACATGCGGGATGGGATGAAGAGCTGAACAGTGTATACCGTGAGCTGATGGCTATCCTTCCCCCGCAAGAGCAACTGCTACTGAGGGATGCACAGAGATCATGGCTGTCTTTCCGTGACACTGAGGCCGAATTTTGGTGGTCGCAGAGTATTTCAGGTGGGGGAAGCTTGCAGCCAATCATCGTTACCGGCTACGGCATCGAACTATTGAAGGCACGAGTGTGCCAACTTACTAAATATAAAAACGCGGCAACACCCATTTGATCGCATCACAAAGATTAATCGCGCAAGACACATTTGGCCCGAGACCCTGACCCCATGAACGAACCGAAACGGAAGACCCTGCTGTCCGATCTGCTGGTCGTAGACCAGATCGACGAGACTCACTTCATTGGGCATCGCCGTGAGGGCGATCACGGCCGCATCTTCGGCGGCGAGGTACTGGCCCAGGCGCTGATGGCGGCTTCCAACACCGTGGCTCCTGAGAAACAGGTGCATTCGGCCCACAACTATTTCATGCGCCCCGGCGACAGCGATCTGCCGATCCACTATGAAGTCTTCGCCGACCTGGACGGTCGTAGCTTCAGCAACCGCCGAGTCGTCGCCCGGCAGAACGACAAGCCGATCTTCAGCCTGACGGCTTCGTTTCAGGCGCTCGAGTCAGGACTGGCCCATCAGCAACCGCTGCCAGAGGTACGGGGCCCGGAGGGCTTGCCTAATGAGCAGGAGCTCGCCCGGACCCATGCCGACCAGCTTCCCGAGAAACTCTTCAATGCTTTGATACGGGAACGCCCGTTCGAGGTTCGTCCGGTTAGTGGTGAGGCGAGCTTTATGACCGTGGAGCCGACGGACCAGCAGAAGACGTGGTTTCGCTGTCGCGAATCGATAGGGAGCGAGGCGACATTGCAGCGAGCCATTCTGGCCTACGCATCGGATCTATCCCTGCTCAGCACCTGCTTGCGGCCCCATGGAATGACCTGGCGTCATTCTCAAATACGTTCTGCGAGCATCGATCACGCGGTCTGGTTCCACGCCGCCGAGATTCGAACCGAGGACTGGCTGCTGTATGTTATGGACAGTCCCTGGTCCGGTGCCTCGCGCGGACTAAACCGAGGCAGCATCTTTACCCAGGATGGCCAGTTGGTCGCCTCGGTAGCGCAGGAAGGCCTGATCAGATTGGTGGAGTGAACTCTGATCGGGGTCAGATACCCTCTTGAAATTCAATAGCTTACTTAGCAATCAGGCTACAAGGACCGGCTCACAGGCAAGTGCCTGACTGGGAATATGTTAGCCTCGTTCCTTTCCCTCACCCGTAGAGATAATCTTCATGAATTTCGCAAGCGACAATCAATCTGGCGTGTCTCCCGCGGTACTCCAGGGGATTGTCGATGCATCTACAGGGGTGGCGGGTTCCTACTCCAATGATCAATGGACGCAGGCGGCGGTTGCACAGCTGTCTGCGATTTTCGAGAAGCCTGTGCATGTGTTTTTTGTGGCGACTGGGACCGCGTCGAACTGCCTGGCGTTGTCCGCGCTGGTGCAGCCGTGGCATTCCATTCTCTGTCATGCGCAAGCGCATATCGCCGTTGATGAACTGAGTGCGCCTGAACTCTTTACGGGCGGTGCTCGCTTGGTGTTGATAGGTGACGATGGCAATAAGCTGACGGCGCAGTGCCTAAGCGACACGCTGCAGTCTATACCCAAAGACCGCCCCCACAACCAGATACCCGGCGCGCTCAGTATCACGCAGTGT
>NZ_CAXBOV010000055.1:0-3738 GCF_963977355.1 uncultured Halopseudomonas sp.
TGGGTGGGTCAAAATTGTTGGCCAGAGGTGGGTCAGATTAATTGGCCATTAACATCGATGCACTACGCGACGAAAAGGCCCTGCCGAACGCCAAGCTTGAGGCATTGAGAACCTTCGTTCTTGCGGTAGTGCGCAAGCGTGGGGAAGTCAGCAAGCAGGAGCTGAATGATTTTTACGCTGCGGGTTACGCCCAGCAACAGGTTCTTGAGGTAATCCTTGGAGTCTCGCAAAAGGTAATGAGCAACTACGTTAACCATATTGCCAAAACACCAGTCGACGAGCCGTTCAAGAAATTTGCTTGGGAGAAATCACAGTGAAAGCGTGGTCTTTGCTTGGCTTGAGAGTATCGATGGGATGGCTTCTGGTCATATGGGGAGCAGACAAGATTTTCAACACCGCCCACGGTATCGCCGTGGCGGAGAAATTCTACTTCGGCTTTCTTGCCTCGGATCTTCTGCTGCCCATCGCTGGCCTGGTTCAGGTTTTGATCGGCCTTGCGGTGGTAATAGGCATTTTCCGCAAATGGGTTTACGGCCTACAGCTCCTTTTTAATGCGGCCTCGTTACTGGCGGTATCAGCGTCGGTTATTGATCCTTGGGGCTGGTATCTGGGTAATACCAATGCTCTTTTCTACCCTTCATTGATTATCTTTGCAGCCAGTGTGTTGCTGATCGCATTCAAGGGTGAAGACCGTTTGTGCCTTGACGCCAGATGGCATGGTCCTAGAGCCTCCTGAGGTTTTGCAGACCAAAGCTTTCACCTGGGCCAGCTTGTCGCTGGCCGTTTTCGCTGGTTGTCACCCAAGGAGTTCCCATGAGCATGAAACCTGCGGTAGTGGTGTTCGATGTGATCGAAACCCTGTTTCCACTTGAACCCCTGCGCGTCGAGCTCGAAACTGCTGGCTTGCCTGGCCATACACTGGAAACATGGTTTGCGCAGTTACTTCGCAACGCCTTTGCACTCAATGCAACCGACAGCTACAGCCCTTTTCGCGACGTCGCGCTTGATACGCTTGAGTCGATTGCCAGGGCAAACGGGGTTTTGCTGACTCCGGAGCAGCGTGCGCAGATCATCGGTACCTTTGCCCAGCTTGATGCCTATGATGATGTGGCGCCCGCCATGGGTCGTCTGGCCGAAAGTGGAATGCGGATGGTCGCGCTCACTAACGGCAGCCAAGAGGTCACCAACAAGCTTCTGTCCCGTGCCGGAGTAAAGGATTTTATCGAGCAGGTTATCTCGGTTGATGAGGTGCAATTGTGGAAGCCGCGCAAGGAGGTCTATCTGCACTGTGCCCAGCGATGCGGCGTTGAGCCCGCGGCAATGACGCTTATCGCATGCCACGGTTGGGATATCCACGGCGCGCACAAGGCAGGCATGGGAACCGCGTTCCTGGGTAGAAGTGGCAAGCGATTTCCAGAAATCATGAACAAGCCAGATTACACCGCCGAGCGCCTGGATCTTATCGTGGATGCACTACTTGATGGCCGGGCGCGGTGAGGAGTCAATCCGGTAATGAGTGTATGAGACTGGCTCGCCGGATTTGAACACGCCTATAGGCTTGCCCCGTTCTCCTGGAGCGCCTTCAACACTGTGGCAACTTCCTGGGGCTGTGCCGGCAATGGGAGATGTTTGAGGACGTCAGAAGTCATCGACAGCTGTTTTATGTAACGGCGACAATGCCGGCACATGCTTATGTGCATCATCACTGCCATACGAGAATTGAAGCTCAAATTCTGGTCGATGATATCCGAGCCCATTTCCGACATTTCCCAGCAACTCAGCATGTGCCTTCCTCCTCGAAATGATTCAACATCGCATGCATGGTTTGCCTCGCCCGGTGCAATAGCACACGAATATTGCCTTCGCTGAGTCCCAGCTCCGCAGCGATTTCCTCGAACCCCAGACCGCCCATTTCCCGCAACATGACCACGCCCCTCTGTGCTTCCGGGAGTTTATGCAGATGCTTGTTGATGCACTCTTGTAGCTCCGCCTCGGTGAGTAGCGCATCGGGGGTTTCGTGGTGCCAGGTATGCAGTGGAGCCTGCCAGCCGCCACTTTCCTTGAATCTGTTCGCGATGGGTGATTCGACACTTGCCTCAGCTGAGTCCAGTGATACCTCGCGCTGATGTTTGCGCAGTAACCCTTTGGCTTCATTCAGTGCGATTCGAGCAAGCCATGTCCTGAATTGACTGCGACCTTCAAAGCTGTCGATCGCTCCCAGTGCCTTTATCCAGGTGTTCTGAACCACGTCATTAGCCAGGTCATCACCTACCAGCGGCCTAACCATCGTGATAAGGAACCCGTGGTGCAGGTATACCGCTTTCTCGGCAGCTCCGGGCTTGCGCTTTTTGAGGTCTGCCAGCAACGCTGATTCGTCGGTCATAAGGTAAGGCGTTTCTCAAAAAAGGTTGGATGAATGGGGATTATCTTTGTTACGGATCTAGATGAAGTAAAGGAACGCAACAAAGTCAGTGGTGCTGCGTTAGTGTAAAGCAGTCAGCGCATATCGCGGTTTTCTGGAAACAGTTTCAGCAACTTCTGTGGCTTGTCGACTGCTGGGCCATCGGCGAGAGTTGGTATACCGCAGAACAGGTTATTGCCATGCTGATGTTCTAGGAATTGACCACGCCTAACCTTCATGATTTACCCATTTTAGGCCCCCCTGGTTTCGGGCCGCTGACGGTTAAATGGGCTTTTCGGGTTTCTGTGAAAGTACCAATACAAATCTGTTTGCTTGTTTGTCGTGCTTATTCTCTGAGGTCTCGATTGACGGCCCGAATAGGAGCATTGTATTCGCGGTGGGATTTTCGAGCTTTTGATCCGAGATGGTGAGGCTCCAAACTCGCCTGTGCTCCCCCTGATCGCAAAAAACCGTGACGGGCAAGGCAATTGGTTAACTGCGCAGATTCACAACACTGGAGTACCGTCGGACCATGGCACTTGAAACCTGGTTGATCTATCTGCTGGCGGCTACCGGTCTGTCGTTGTCGCCCGGCCCAAATGGCTTGCTGGCGCTGACCCATGGCGCACTGTATGGCCGTCGCATGACGCTCTTCACCATTCTGGGCGGCTGCATTGGTTTCGTCGTCGTCATCGCACTGTCGATGTTTGGCATTGGTGCACTACTCAGCGCGTCGCTGGCCTGGCTGACGGTGCTGAAATGGGTCGGCGGCGCTTATCTGGTCTGGCTTGGAATCCAGGTCTGGCGCTCACCGCCCATTGGTATCGCCGCCCACACTGCGGCCGTTCCCCGGGCGCCAGGTTCGCTGTTTCGTCAGGGCGCACTCGCCGCCATCAGCAACCCCAAGGTGATATTGTTCTTCGCCGCGTTTCTGCCCCAATTCATAGATCCGACCCGCAGCCTGTTGATTCAGTTTGTTGTACTGGCGGGCACTTTCGCAGTAGTGGAATTCAGTATCGAACTCCTGGTAGCCAGTCTGGCCAATCGCATCAGCAAGTGGCTTGCCAGAGTCGGGCGCCGTTTCAATCAAGGCTGTGGTGCTGCTTTTATAGCCATTGGCGTTGTATTGCCGCTGCGTTCCTAGGGCTGTGCGGTTAGCTGGAGCCAGATGAACATTAGTATTCTGGTTCTTTGCTAGCCGTACAGGTTTGCGTTCTCTAACTAATTACCTATTAGGGAGATATGCTCATCTGACCACTTTTTTGACTTGCTGGGACCGGCGGCTATCGGCCCAGAGTGTGTAAAAACACTTTTCGCATGTTGGATGACTAAGCCCA
>NZ_CAXBOV010000056.1:0-3447 GCF_963977355.1 uncultured Halopseudomonas sp.
AACAGATGGTTAATGCGCTTTTTGGAGGATTTCGTCAGAATCGTTGCCGACCCTCTTCAAAGGCATCAATCCGGCCAAAGCCGAATCCCAGCGTTTTGAAGCCCATCTGCTCCATGGCTAGATTTCCGGTCAGGATAATGAGATCGGCCCAAGACAGGTTTTCACCATATTTCAGTTTGATCGGCTGGAGCAGGCGAATGGACTTATCGATATTGCCATTGTCCTCCCATGAATAGAGCGGGGCAAAACGCTGAAGCCCCTTAGCCGCACCGCCGCGGCCGTCAAATACTCGATAGGATCCGGCTGAGTGCCACGCCATGCGGATCATTTGCGGTCCGTAATTGCCGTAGTCTGCTGGCCAGAAATCCTGGGATGTTGTCAAAAACTCCATAATATCGGCTTTGACGGCTTCGACATCGAGCTTCGCAACAGCCGCAGGGTAGTCAAAATCTTCGCCAAGCGGATTTGCCATCGGTGATTGGCTGTGGAGTAATTCAATCGGAAGTCGCCCGGGCCACCAGTCAGCATTCATGGGTGGTGTTCCAATCGCCCCGCCAAGACGGTCGCTTTCAATGGATTTGTATCCGCCGGCAATTGGGCATTTCGATTGGTTTGTCATAGCATTCTCATTTTTGGGACTAAAAAACCAACCTATCTTCGGAGACTCATTATTACTAGCCCCATGGCCCCCCCCAAGTGTAAGGGCAGTTGTCGCCTGATCGGTTTTAGCCAAATCCAATCCCGGGGACGGTATGAGTCACGCAATGCCGAGTTACCCATCAGAGCGCAAAGAAGCGTTATTGAGAAAGGTGTTACCTCCTCAGAACCTCCTAGTGGCCGAGGTGGCCGAGGTGACCCGGCAGAAAGTATGTCCGGGCAGGCGCTATCGAAACCGCGCAACTCTCAGAAACTGAGCTGAGCGAATACTCAATCGATCCTGGTTTCGTAGACACTTTGACCTTCCGCTTCTGTCCGCTACCTGCCCGTGACCCTAGCCTTTTACTGGTCAGGGGTAGAAGCTCACAAGTGTCTGCCAAATCGCCAGCGATTCAGGTATTGCCTTCCTCACTGTTTCAACCCCGATTCAATACTTTGCTGCACCAGCCAACGGCGCAGTATCTGTATGCCCGGTTCATGGCGGCGGCTGGTTTTCCAGGCGAAGTAGAACTGATCGCCGGTCATGACGTGGTGACAAGGGAGTCTGACAAAATCGGCTGAATCGGCCCGGTTGCTGAGCATGTAATCGTTGGTCAACGCGATGCCCTGGTGGTAGCGGGCGGCCTCGAGGGCCAGGAGCATATGGCTAAAATTCTGCAGTCGGGTGCCTCCTGGCAGGGATTGGCCTGCGGCTTCAAACCAGGCCGTCCAATCGCCACCGGTCTTGTTGTAGATGCTGTGCGTTGAGAGTAGTGGATAGCCCTGCAGTACTGAGGGGCTCAAGGGAGCGGTCTGGTCGAGCTGCAGGTTGGGGTCGATATTCTGTTCACGGCAGATCGTTTGCCAGTATTGCTGGCTGCATACCGGGAACAGGCGCTCCGTGTAGAGCAGTTCGTAGCTGAAAGCCGGGGAGTTGGGCCGCACGGTGATAAAGCAGTCGGCTACTCGATCGGACAATTGCGGATTCTCTCCGCTCATCTCCAGCGACAGATCCAGTTGCGGCCACTGTTTTTGCAGTGCAGGCAGCCTCGGGACCAGCCAGCGGACGGCGAAAGAGCTGAATACCGATAACCGCAGGCTTGCGGTTTCATGCCCGAGGATGTGCTCGCTGGCTCTCTCGACCTGCAGTAGTGCAGTACTTATGGCATCAA
Organism: uncultured Halopseudomonas sp.; assembly: GCF_963977355.1. Taxonomy (NCBI): domain Bacteria; kingdom Pseudomonadati; phylum Pseudomonadota; class Gammaproteobacteria; order Pseudomonadales; family Pseudomonadaceae; genus Halopseudomonas; species uncultured Halopseudomonas sp. Next base: position 1,809 of record NZ_CAXBOV010000056.1, read on the forward strand.
AGTACTGACGGCCTTCTTCGGTGAGGGCCAGGTAACGGCCCGTGCGAATGAACAGCGGCTCCCCCAGGTAGGTCTCCAGTTGCTTGATCTGATGGCTGACTGCGCTCTGACCGATCGACAGCTCCTGGGCGGCCATCGAAAAGCTGTTGAGCCGAGCCACGGCTTCAAATACCGGCAAGGCCTTTAGTGGAGGTAGTTTCATGAAATCTTTCAGTATCCAAAAAAATAATATCAGTCAGTTTAATATCATTTCTCCCGATACTCGGCAAACCTTAGACTCCCGACACGTCACATGATTATCCAGAGGTAGGTATGTCAGGTAAAACAGTCAACAGCGCGATCATGCTGTTGATCATCGGGAACGCGCTGGCGCTGATTTCCGATGTATTCATCAAGTTTCTCGAGGAAGGCGCGCCCGTTTTCCAGTACGCATTCATGCGCTGTGTCATCACACTTCTGGTGTTGTTGCCCTTCTGGCGCCAGATCGACACCAGCCAACCTTTTGCCGGCGCGCGGCTGCATTTCATTCGCGGACACGTGCATCTGGTAGGCATCATCTGCATGGTCTACGCGCTGGTCGCCTTGCCGTTGGCTACCGCCAACGCGGTCTTCTATGTCGCGCCGATTCTGGTCATGGTGCTTTCGGTGAGCTTTTTTGGCGAACGTCTGACCAGGCTGAGTCTGGCTGCCGTGATCAGCGGATTTGCTGGCATTATGGTCATATTGCGGCCGGTGGATTTCAGTTGGGCCGCATTGGGCGCGCTGGGTTCAGCCGCTGCACTGGCGATCAACGCCGTTCTGGTGCGCAAGCTGCCCCGTCAGCAATCCACTGTGCACAAGCTTTTTCTGAATTATCTGATGATCATTCCGCTATGCCTGGCACTGGCAATATGGGAAGGCGCTGCATGGAGCAACGCGGTATTCATCAGTGCAGTAGGCTCCTCGTTATTCATCCTGGCCTATAACGTTTGCGTGCTCCTGGCCTACAAGTACGTGGATGCGAACCAGGTGACCAGTGCGGAATATACCGGGCTGATCTGGGCGGTAATCATAGGCTGGGTATTCTTTGCCGAGGTGCCGGATCTCTGGTTTCTGGCAGGCAGTGCGATGATTGTGTTGCCGCTGTTGATGATCGGGCTGCAGCAGCGGCGGGTAAGGCTTCGCGCTACCAATCACGAGTTGGGAGATACCCGCTATCACGCGAGCCCCGCAATGGCGCAAGCACCTGTCGATAACGGCTCGCAGAACCCTGAGCCGCGCACTAGCTGACCAGGCACAAGCAACAAGGCCCGCATTGCGCGGGCCTCTTGTTGGTCGGAAGCGGGTGCCGATGGCAAGGGCCATCGGCGCCTGGCGGGCTGTTGCTGATCAGAACTTGTAGTCGAAACCGACTTCAAATGACCGTTCCGGACCCACGTAGATACCCTGACGCAAGCCGGTGATGTAGCGCTTGTCGGTCAGGTTCTTCACCGCGCCTTCCAGTTGCAGATTGGGTGTGACCTGGTACTGGCTGGTCAGATCAAACACCGTGTACGAGTCCATTTCGCCACCCCAGATACCGCCGGCTGCATCGCTGGGAATGTCTTCCTGATTGGTCGGGTCACCATACTGCGAGCTCTGGTAGTGAGCGAGCAGGGCG
>NZ_CAXBOV010000057.1:0-2215 GCF_963977355.1 uncultured Halopseudomonas sp.
CAGGTTGGGACTCGGGAAGGCCGAGCCGAACGCGACCATGTCCGGGTCCTTGAGTGAGCCCAATACCGAGAACACCAGCTCACTGACATCCACTTCCACGCTGTCAGAGGCGTACTGACCGATATCCGGTTCGTGCAGCTGACGGCGGGCAAGTGCATGAACAAAGTAGCCGGAACGCGGGCGCGCCTGAATCAGGCCACGGTCTTCCAACAGGTAATAGGCCTGGAACACAGTAGAGGGGCTGACCCCATAGGTGCGGCTGGCGTGCCGTACCGAGGGTACCTTCTCACCTGGTGCGATAACCCCGGTACGGATCAGCTCGGCGATCTCGTCGGCGAATTTCTCGTAGCGTTTCATCCTGTCCTGCGCGGGTTTGGAAGCATGCACATACTCTACGCCATCGTCAGTGGCCATGCGCAGTTCAGCGCGCCTTTGGCGAAACAAAGGTGGAGGCATCGCGTATGCTGCTGCCAGCGTCGCTCAGATCGCTGACAACAAAATGCAATGGCTGGCTGCCAGCGCGACCGCCTGACTGCTGACGGCTGACGCGCACAGGCACTACCGCCGTTTCGCCGCCGGGGATGTTGACCTTGCCCAAGCCCAGAGCCTTGAAGCGCTCGGGCTCGCCGAGGGCAACAGTGTATGAGCGGCTTTGCTGGCTTTTGTTTATGACCTTCAGGGTATAGAGGTTTTCAATTTCGCCGTCGCTGTTTTCGCGAAAAATGGCGCGATCACGATTCACGTCCAGATCAATCAGTGGGCGAGTCTGTATGCCCCAGACTAGCCCGCCGAACGCCACCAGAAGCGTTGCCGCATAAGCGACCAGGCGCGGCCGTAGCCAGTGTGTGGGCCTGCCCTCCATTGCGCGCTCGGAGGTATAGCGGATCAGCCCTCGTGGGTAGTTCATTTGATCCATCACGCTATTGCAGGCATCAATACAAGCGCCACAGCTGATGCAGTCGAGCTGCAGTCCGTTGCGGATATCAATACCTGTAGGACAGACCTGGACGCACACAGTGCAATCAATACAGTCGCCAAGTCCATCTGCCGTGTGGTCGATGTGTTTCTTTCGTGGACCGCGCGACTCGCCGCGGGTGCTGTCATAGGTCACTACCAGTGTGTGTTCGTCGAACATGACGCTCTGAAAGCGTGAGTAGGGGCACATATGCAAACAGACCTTCTCACGCAGCCAGCCCGCATTGAGGTAGGTGGCCGCGGTGAAAAAGAACAGCCAGAAGACGGTACTCCCACCCAACTGTAAGTGCAGCATGTCGCTGACCAGTTCGCGTACAGGGGTGAAATAACCGACAAAGGCGATGGAGGTGGCAAGACTGACGGCCAGCCAGATGCCGTGCTTGGCTCCCCGCCGTGCCAGCTTGTTGATTGTCCAGGGCGCAGCGTCGAGGCGCACACGCTGGTGCCGCTCGCCCTCAGTGACCTTCTCTGCCCACATGAATATCCAGGTCCAGACGCTTTGCGGGCAGGTATAGCCGCACCAGACGCGTCCAGCAAAGACGGTGATGAAGAAAAGACCGAAAGCGGCAATCAGCAGAATCGCCGACAGCAGGATGAAATCCTGTGGCCAGAAGGTCGCACCAAAGATATAGAACTGCTTGGCGTCCAGGTCCCAGAGCACCGCTTGATGGCCATTCCAGTTCAGCCAGGCGGTGCCAAAGAACAATAATATGAGGGCACCCGCGCCGGTGAGTCGCAGGTTGCGGAACAACCCCGTGAAGCTGCGGGTATGGATGGGGTCGCCGGTCTGCGCGGGTGGTACGAAGGTGATCGGCTGCTTATTTTTGGCAGTCACGTCTTTAATCGGAATCTGGCTGGTCATGGCAATCACGGCTCTTGGTTATCAGACACGAGGCATGATGCGCGGCCAGCTGATTCGGTAACAGATTCAGAATGCTCTTAAAAAAGCAGATCAGACTGACTCGGATAAAACGTTCGAGGACTGTCTGCTACTGCTTCTAGTTGGCACATGAAGCCTTTGTAATTGCGATCTGATACGGTTTTTTTGTCTGAATCTGGGTCTGGTTGGTAAGCGCCTGGCTGCGCATAGTGAAGACCTGATCCGAGCTGCCTGCTGCCTAAGTATTCTTCGGGGCGCGCGCAGCCCAGCCTTGAGGTTCTTATGTACCACTATGATGATTATGATCGCGCGCTGGTAACCGAGCGCGTAGCCCAGTTTCGCGATCAGGTTGCGCGGCGT
>NZ_CAXBOV010000058.1:0-2027 GCF_963977355.1 uncultured Halopseudomonas sp.
TCCTTCTTCTACAGTCACTCCTCCCAGTGGCGCTATGAGAAGCTCGAAATCAAAGAGATCCTCTCACCGTTGGCCAAGGCCGAGGATTACCCAGGAAGTCTGATCGACTTTAACGTGCGCGCTGAGCGTATGGGCTGGCTGCCGTCAGCACCTCAACTGGACACTAACCCGCTGCGCCTGGCGAAAAAAGCCGAAGCCGCGGGTATGTCTACCGCCGACTATGCGGTTCAGCAACTTAAAAGCGGCGAACTGCGCTTTGCCGCAGAAGACCCGGACGCGCCAGAGAACTTCCCGCGCAATATGTTCATCTGGCGCTCCAACCTGCTGGGCAGCTCCGGTAAGGGCCATGAGTACATGCTCAAGTACCTGTTGGGTACACGCCACGGTATTCAGGGCAAAGACCTGGGCGACTTCGGCGGCCAGAAACCCGAAGAAGTCGTGTGGCGTGACGAGGCGCCGGAAGGCAAGCTCGACCTGCTGGTGACGCTGGATTTCCGTATGTCCACCACCTGTCTCTACTCGGATATCGTGCTGCCTACGGCGACCTGGTATGAGAAGGACGACCTTAACACTTCTGACATGCACCCCTTTATTCACCCCTTGACTGCCGCCACCGACCCGGCCTGGGAATCGCGCAGCGACTGGGATATTTACAAGGGTATTGCCAAGGCGTTCTCCAAAGTGTGTGTAGACCACCTGGGCGAGGAGACCGATCTGGTCACGCTGCCGATGCAGCACGACTCGCCAGGGGAGTTGGCCCAGCCGGCGGTGATGGATTGGAAGAAGGGCGAATGCGAGCCGATCCCTGGCAAGACCATGCCATCGCTAATTGAGGTCAAACGCAACTATCCCGAAACGTATGAGCGCTTCACCTCTGTTGGGCCGCTGCTGGAAAGTATCGGCAACGGCGGCAAGGGCATCGCCTGGAATACCGATGCTGAAGTCGAGCTGCTGGGCAAACTCAACCATCGCAAGCTGGATGGCCCGCATAAAGGGCGTCCGTTGATCGACAGCGCTATCGATGCTGCCGAGATGATTCTGACCCTGGCACCGGAAACCAACGGCGCCGTGGCAGTAAAAGCGTGGGATGCACTCTCCAAAATTACCGGGCGTGACCATACCCACCTGGCAAGGCCCAAACATGACGAAAAAATCCGCTTTCGCGATGTCGTCGCCCAGCCGCGCAAGATTATCTCCAGCCCGACCTGGTCCGGCCTCGAGGATGAGCATGTCTCCTATAACGCCGGTTACACCAACGTTCACGAGCTGATTCCCTGGCGCACCGTGAGTGGCCGTCAGCAGTTCTATCAGGATCACGCCTGGATGCGCGCTTTTGGCGAAAGCCTGCTGGTCTATCGTCCGCCCATCGATACCAAGGCGGCCAAAGGCTTCCAGCTTCCCGCCGACAACGGCTTCAAGAGCAAGGCGCTGAACTTCCTCACGCCGCACCAGAAGTGGGGCATCCACTCCACTTACTCGGACAACCTGCTGATGTTGACGCTTAACCGAGGCGGCCCGGTGGTGTGGCTCTCCGAGGCGGACGCGGCTGAGATCGATATCGAGGACAACGACTGGATCGAGGTCTACAACGCCAACGGCTCGATTGCCGCGCGGGCAGTGGTCAGCCAGCGGGTCAAGGCGGGCATGGTGATGATGTACCACGCCCAGGAGCGCAACGTGAACGTCCCTGGCTCTGAGGTCACCGGCACGCGGGGCGGTATTCACAACTCGGTCACCCGTGTCTGCCCCAAGCCAACCCACATGATCGGCGGCTACGCGCAGCTCTCTTACAGTTTTAATTATTACGGCACCGTCGGCTCAAATCGCGATGAGTTCGTGTTAGTGCGCAAGATGAAACACGTTGACTGGCTGGATGGTGAAGGCAATGACAGCGTTCAGGAGGCCGTGAAATGAAAATTCGTTCCCAGGTAGGCATGGTTCTCAACCTTGATAAGTGTATTGGTTGCCACACCTGTTCAGTGACCTGCAAAAATGTTTGGACTAGTCGCGAAGGTATGGAGTACACC
>NZ_CAXBOV010000059.1:0-1997 GCF_963977355.1 uncultured Halopseudomonas sp.
ATCAAAAGCTCTTAGCTGTTTTATAACCGTCCGTGGAAACGGGGTAGAACCCGACAATACCCTGTAGTTACCAAGTTCCATGGTGGCTCCATTCATCCTTTATGTTCTTTTTTTGCTCACTGGCTCTACGCCGAAAAGCTCCAGTCTCTCGACTTTCTTGAACGACGAGTCCTTGCTTTCCAGGATCACCATGGCCTGTGGGTCCTGATCCAGTAATGGGCCGGCAACTATCTTGCTGAGTCTTAACAAGTGGCGACCCTGGGCAATACGGTGATCAACCAAGGTGCTTAGATTGTGAGCGATGCCTGGGAGTTGATCCTGTGACGGTGAGGCAAAAACAGAGTAATGCTCATCCACCCAGTAGACCCATCCAAGCTGCCGTTGCACTCTTGCGGTGTCTGCTGGCAACTTGAAGCAGGGCTCTGCAGGGCTTGAGGAATGTTGTGATTCGGTGCGCCAACCGATCCACTGGCCCTCAGGATGACCGAAATGCATTGGCGCGGGACTGAAGACACTGGCCCAAGGCCCCATTAACCGAACCAGGTTCTGGCTGGAGGTCATCGCCAGTGCCGCCCACAGAGCGGGACGGTAGTAGCTGAGCAGGCTCTGACCTCCAGAGCTGTCGCTTGCTTTGAGTAGCCAGCGGGCATGTGCCTGTGCTGCAGCGACGTTGTTGGTCAGCAATGCAATGCCGGCGTTCTTCTCCAGGCAAAGCTGAGCGGCCAACAACCTCAGCTCTGCTGTTTCTGGTGCACTTACCCAGATAGGCCCTTGATCCGCCATGGCGGCGAATTCGGTATTGCGATACAGGTTGTCCTGATCAATTGGCTGGCCAAGGTCGTAGAGCCGCGCCAGGGTATTTTGCTGGCGACTCTGATCTATAATAAAACACAGGGACTGCCCAGGCTTGTCCGTGATCAACGAGTGGGTATCGAGCCTGGGTAATGAGAGAAACGCTTCCAGCATCACATCAGACATGGGCAATCTTCTCTGCTACACGCACCATTACTCTGTTTCCCACACAGGGGCGTAATCCCCGACTCATTCACTCTGCGCGGCAAAGGTACAAGCGTGTCACCCGCCCGATTACTATCCGCCGCCAACACATTCCCCGGAAGTATCAGTGCCGCCCCGCTCCCCTTACCCGGCGTGCCACCCGCATTCATCCTGATCGAAGGGCCGACCACAGTGACGCCACCGGCATCGATCTTGATGAAGCTTCCACCCGCTTTGAGGGTCAACTCGTTACCGGCTTCGATAACCATTTTCTGACCAGCCTTGAGATGGATTTCGTGCCCCGCTTTGGTCAGTAGCGCGGTGTCGAGTTTGACGTGTTGGCTTGAGCCAACGGTAAGATGATCATTCGCCTTGATTTCGGTCTTTCGATCGCTGTGGGTGCTGTGGTGCTCTTCAGCCATAAATTCGGTGTAGCTATTAGCTTCGACGCTGTCATGACGTTCGTTGCCGACACGGATTTTCTGGTCATGCTCGATGTTTTCGTCCCAGTCGCGCTGGGCGTGGATGTAGATCTGTTCCTGATCCTTCTTGTCCTCGATGCGCAGCTCGTTATAACCATCGCCGCCTGGTGAACTGAGGGTCTTGAAGACGCTTCGGGTCTTGTGCGCGGGCAGTTCGTAGGGCGTCGGATGTGTCTTGTGGTACAGACAACCGGTTACCAGGGGTTGGTCTGGGTCGCCTTCGAGGAAGCTGACCAGCACTTCCATGCCGATCCGGGGGATAGCTATGCCTCCGTACTGGTTGCCGGCCCAACTTGAGGAGACTCTGAGCCAGCAGCTAGTGCGTTCATTGCCCTGACCTTCACGATCCCAGTGGAACTGAACCTTGATTCTTCCATATTGATCGCAGTGGATCTCTTCGCCTTCAGGCCCCGTAACCACGGCGGTCTGGGTACCTAGCACCTTGGGTTTGGGATGATCTAGTTGCGGACGGTAGTGAACCTCCCAGGGTGCAACGGTGAATTGGTTTCGGTAGCCCTG